>CBFGJN010000001.1:0-77575 GCA_965649115.1 Caldifarciminota bacterium
CATATTTCACCCCTCCTTACCAATTCCTTGTTATATTCTTGCCAATTTACCTTCCCCATTCCAAAATTTTAAATCCTAAATTCTTAACCCCTAAACCCCCCTTGACATTATTTATTGGACAAAGCATCGCTTTTTTGCATTGTCTAGTAATTCTGGAAACATATATTTTTCCCACCCACCCTATGAATAAGCCTTCGGCTTATAAATCTGAGCCCCCTTAATTCCTCCATTATTTCAAGTATTTCAATGAATTTTCTACAGACAAAGCAATTATGTCTAATAATTATGGAATATAGATTATTTCTTATTTTTCCTACCCACCTTGAAATCAAGCCATTGGTTTTTAAACTTAACGCCCTTAAATCTCTCCTATAAAAATAATTATTGGACAAGGCATCGCCTTTGGCTTTTGAATAACTATTTTTAGGCTACGGAGGGCTTTAAATCAATAGTTTTATTAAAAATTTTACAAACCATTGGCAATCAATCACTTAACATTATTTTAGCCTATTATTTATTTTACTATATTTTGCCAATTCTCCCTGCATTCAAGTCTTCGGCTTAAAAGTTTCGCCCCCATTAAAACCTCCTAAAACAAAGATTTCTAATAAATTTTCGCAAGTTATTAACAATCAATTACAAAGCTTCGCTTTATAAATTCCCATATTTAGGCTATGGGTGTCAAAGCCCCCCCCAATAATTCATCACACAAAATCAATAACCTTAAATTAACACTAATAATAAGCCTACAACTTATAAACACCCCAACTTTTACCTTTGGAGGATTTTCCACCATTAACACTCAATAAAATCAAGTCTTCAAAATTCATTATTGGACAAAGCAATTATCAATTACTTGATGCTGTATTTAGTAATCCTAAAAGTATTTATTTTATTATGTTCTCCAATCAGTCCTGAATTTAAGCCTTCGGCTTACAAATCTTCGCTCCCCGTTAGAACCTCCTAAAATCAATGGTTTCATTGACAATTGCTTAACATTATTTACTAAACAAAGCAATTACTTGACACCTTTATCTGAATAAAATTTTTTGGCAATTTCGTATTTCCCTTCCTCTTTGTTTTTGTGTTTTATTTCCAAAATTAAATCATCACCAATAAATAAACTAAATTTGTACTGATCCTCAAATTTCTCAACTTTTATTTTTGAGTTTGGATATTCTCTTTTTAATCTGCTAATGAAATCATCAAAATTACTTAACAAAAATTTTCTTTTTGACCAAAGAACATTTTCTAAAAATTCAAATAGCTTATTAAAGCCATAATCAAAATAAATTCCACAACAATATGCTTCAAAAATTGTTGCCAATAAATAATCTGAAAATTTTATACTTCCAACATAAATTAATTCTTTATCCAAATTTAATTCTTTTGAAATATAACTTAAACTTCTTTTACTTGCTAATATCCCTCTTTCAATAGATGCATATTTTAAGTCATCAAAGTAAATTTGAAATAACTTTTGTCTTAAATACAAATCAATTAAGCTATCGCCAATAAATGCATATATTCTTTGAAACTTTCCACCTGCTGAACTATGTCTAAATACTCTATCTCTTGTTTTAGAATTTAATTCAACCTTCAAATTTTTTGAAAATTAAACTAACATTATGACCACCAAAACCAAAAGAATTTTTAAGAGCGTATTTCACCTGTTTAGTTCTTTTTATATTTGGAACATAATCTAAATCACATTCAGGGTCAGGAACTTCATAATTTATTGTAGGATGAATAATTCCTGTTTCAATAGTTTTTATAACCGCTATACTCTCTACAACGCCAGCAGCACCAAGTAAATGACCAATCATAGATTTTGTAGAGCTTATTGGTATTTTATAAGCATATTCTTTAAATACACTTTTTATTGCAAGTGTTTCTGATTTGTCATTTAATTCAGTAGATGTTCCATGAGCATTAATATAATCAATTTGTGAAATATCAATTTGAGCATCTTTTAAAGCATTTAACATACACTTAATAGCACCTTCTCCATCAGAACAAGGAGCTGTTATATGATAAGCATCAGCACTTTGACCATAACCTACAATTTCAGCATAAATTTTAGCACCTCTTTTTAAAGCATGTTCAAGCTCTTCAAGAACAATAATGCCTGCACCTTCTCCCATTACAAAACCATCTCTTAGCTTATCAAATGGCCTTGAAGCTTTTTCTGGTTCATCATTTCTTGTTGATAATGCCCTAATTTGATTAAACCCTGAAATAGCAATAGGAATAATAGGAGCTTCTGCACCTCCTGCCAATATAACATCAGCATCACCGTACTTTATTAATCTATAAGCTTCTCCAATAGCATGAGCAGAAGATGAACAAGCAGAAACAGTACAAAAGTTTGGACCCTTAAAACCAAACTTTATAGATACTAAACCACTTGCCATATCAGGTATCATCATAGGAACAAGATAAGGGCTAACTCTATCATAACCTTTATCAAAGGCAACTTTAATTTCCCCAACTAATGTTTCAATCCCACCAATTCCACTCGCTATAATAACACCAACTCTATCAGGATTTACATTATATAATTTCGCATCTTCAACAGCTTCAACCGAACAGTACAAAGCATATATGGAAAATCTATCAAGTTTATTTAATGGAACACCTGCTTCCTTCTTTTGTAATTTTTCAAATGGATCAAAATCTTTTGGTAATAATCCTGCAATTTGCGTTTTTAGATTAGATACATCAAATCTATCTATTCTTCTAATACCACTTTTCCCTTCAATTAAATTTTTCCAAAATTCATTTACATTTTTTCCAAGGGGCGTTAATGCCCCCATTCCCGTTATTACTACTCTCCTCATGTTCCCAACTTGCTCTTTATATAATTTATTGCATCTCCGACAGTTCTAATTTTTTCAATATCTTCATCAGGTATCTTTATGCCATATTCTTCCTCAAACTTCATTACAAGCTCCATAAGTCCAATAGAGTCAGCACCAAGGTCTTCTATAAATCTTGCCTCTTCCTTTACTTGAGAGGGATCTATTGAAAGCTCATCTGCTATAAGTTTTTTGAACTTTTCAACATCAAAATTCATAACCTTTTCCTCCTTTTTGAATTTTAGATTTGAAAATTTTAAAGGATAGTTGATTAAAGATTTGCTGTGTCCAATAATTCTAAAACTATTTATTTTATTATATTTTTCCCACCCACCCTATATTTAAGCCTTCGGCTTATAAATACCCATATTTCGGCTATGGGGGGCGAAGCCCCCCTAATAATCCCCCCGATAAATCAATAGTTTCATTAAAACTTTAATAAGTTATTGATATTCAAGGACTTAACAATAATTATTGGACAAAGCATTAAAGATTTGCCTTGTCTAGTAATTCTGAAAATATATTCATTTCTTTATTTTACCCACCCACCTATCCTGAAAATAAAGGTGGAGCCTTATAAATACCCAATTTTTTGCCTTTGGAGGGCAGAGTTCCCCTTAAATTCCCCCTGAAAATTTATGCTTTATAATTTTCAACTAACGGGAGGTGGAACATGTGGTTAATAATTATAAGTCAAATAAATCCCTTTACAATACAAAGGGATATAAATAGAATGAGTGTTGAAATATATGATACATCCTGGACAAATCATCCTGAAAAAATCCAATCACTTATGGAATATCTCAAAAATGCTCTTAGTAATAATCTCGTTTATATATCCTATGACAATTTCAAAACAGCTATATATATGAAATTCAGAAATTGGACTGAAAATGATTCCTTAACTATTGAAAAAATTTTAATAGAAAAGGGGGTAAATGGCTATGTTGTTCGTCATTGAGCTTCAAATCTGGGCAGGTTTAAAAACTTATGGTGGTTCTAATTGGGATCAATTGTGGGGTGTTGATTTTAATGCACCTGGCAATAATATCGTTGCGAACTTATTCTCTATGACATATAAAATTGATGCTTCTACTGGTGCTGATTTTGTTGTTATCGTCTCTACACAATCTGGAACTCCTGTTTGGGAAAGAATTGTAGGAAGGTCAAATATGAATGAATGGTCTTATAAAATTGCTTATGATAATGCTGGAAATCCAATTATAGGAGGAGCAAGTTGTGTTCCAAATGGTGGTCCTTCAAATTGTCAATTATCTACGAGTGATAGGGCGTTTGCTATTAAACTTAATGGTTCAAGTGGTGCTTTCATATCTGCAAGAGATTTAGCTTCAAGCTGGGGAAGTTCTGATTGGATAAGGATAATGTCAATTAACGCTACAAGTGATGGTGGATTTGTAGTAGCAGGAGATATATATTACGATTCTTGGGCTGGCGATATTGATGGCTTTGTTGCTAAGTTTGATGCAAGCATGAACTTACAATGGAGGAGAATTCTTGGAACGACTGGTGCTGAATGGCTAACTACTGCTTTTCAAACAACAGATGGTAATATTGTTGTTGTTGGAACACCATTTAATGAGATTTTTATAGCAAAACTAAATGTTTCTAATGGTAATATTATATGGCAAAGAAGGTATCCAAGAACCTATTATGATGATGGGTCTGGAAAGTACTTTACTTGGGCTAAACCTTCTTCTGATGGAGGGATTATTATTGCAGATGAGATAAGTGGTGGCACTAATAGAGATGTCCTTTTTGCAAAGTTAAATGGTAGTGGTAATGTTGTTTGTGCAAGAAGGATAGGTGGTCCTGGTCATGATGTTGGAATTGATGTTGTAGAAGGAGCAAATTATTATTACTTAGCAGGATTTTGGAATGGTGGTGATTTATTCTATGCAAAGTTTGATAAAACGAATTGTAATTTAGTAGGTAATGTCAGATATGTTCTATCATCTGGTGATGAATCTGCAAGGGCTATTGATATAAGGCCTTCCTCTGGAATTCCTTATGTTGCAGGTTATACAAATAGAGCGGGATGGACTGCTGGAAATTATGATGGATTATTAGCAGCAGATAGTGGAACACAAGATACTTGTTATTGGAGAAGTTTAACACCAACGACGAATGTTTCTGTTTCATTTAGTAATAGTGGCTCTTGGAGTGATTATGGGAATACGGGAATAAATGTTTCAAGTGTTACTTATACAACTGTTTCAGTTAATACTAATAAAACTATTGCTTGTGGTTTATTAACACCTGTTTCTAATAATGAAAAATATGAGGATTGTTATATTTCAATAGCAAAAGATGGTTCATTTTTAACGATAAGGTCAAAGGACAAGCAGGATATAAGGTTAGTAATTTATAGCTCAGATGGTAAAGTGATTTATAAGAATGAGTTTAGAAATGTTGAAGGTGTTTTAAATGAGAAAATTAAATTGAATAGTGGAATTTATATCGTTAAAGTTAATTATAAAAAAGGAGAGATAAAAAATAAGTTTATAGTTAGGGATTAAAGAGCATCCAAGCAAGTTTATCTTTTGCCTTCTTTTTAATAGCAATATTTTGATAAAATAGGCTTTTGAAATTGTCATTTAAAATATAAAACATTGCAGATAATGTCCAATATGCATCTATTTCTAAAAGAAAAGTAGCAATTTTTGCTTTTTCAATTGCTAAATCATATTTTTTCAATTTGAAAAGACTTAATGCCCATAAATGATATAAATAACCATTTAAATAACATCTATCTGAAATAATTTTCATTAAACTATCTAATTTTTGATATTCTTTCAATTCATAATAAAGAGCAGATTGAAGCTCTCTTATATTTCTATTACAAAACTCATAACTTAAAACTTCATTTATTTTATTTTCCAAAGCTTTGTAATTTGTAGTTTTTGTTAATTCCAAGAAATTGTACTTATAACTAACTTCATTAAAAAAATTATTATTTTTGTAAATTTTAAAAAAGCAAATTAAACTAAATGATGAAAACAACAATAAAAATAAAAATTCATAAAATTTTTTTTGAATTGAAAGAATAAAACAAATAACTGAAAATAAAATTCCAACTAAAATGTTTATTTCTAAAATTTTTGAGATTATTATAAATGTTGAACTAGTTAAAATTGCCTGAATAAATTTTCCGAAATTTCCAAATAAAGTGTAAGCTGTAAATATAAGTCCTTTTTTATCGCCTTCAACATCAGATAAATCTTTAATTCCAAATCCAAGTGTTATGCCAATTATAACACTTAAAATAATTTTTTCATTTAAAATCAAAATTGGATTTTCCTTATAAAAATAACTAATCCCAAGAACAATGCTCATTAGTGCAATAAAACTTAAATTTAATGTAGATAATAACCAAAATCTTTTAATCCTTATAGGTTCAATTGAATAAATAATAGCTGATGATATAATAACAGCTAAAACAATAAAGACACTATAAGAAGTTAAAAATGAAAATAAAATTGAAAGAAGAGATAAGGTAATAATAAAAGGTAAAAATTCCTTCTCATTTAAAATTCCATCATTAAAAACATTTTTTTTATTGTTAATTTTGTCAATTTCCCTATCGTAATAATCATTTACAATTAAAGCGATTAAAAACGCCAAAAATAATGAAAAAATGATATTGAAAATTCCCGAATAATCAAATATATTTTCAAAAGCTCTAAAATATGTGAATTTAACAACTTTAATTCCAACAAAAAATCCAAATATCAATAGTGGTAAATAATATAAAAATTTATAAATTCTCATTTTTAGAATTTTTAAAATATATTCAGGAAAAATCAAAATTAAAAATATCGTTAAAATATATAAATTTACAAGGGCGTACCGTTGAGTATCGGTTTCAATTAGTGAAAAAGAATTAAAATAAACTTTTGATATAAATCCTGGCATTGAGCCAATTATTGCTAAAATTATTAAAAATGAAATGGTTGTTGAAATTGATTTTAAAAAATTTTTTGAGATTGATAGTGTCCATAATAGAATCCCAATAACTGCCAAAAAAATCTCAAATCTCATTCCAGGACTTAATGCCTTTAATTGGACGAATGGATTAAAAACATTCAAAAGACTAAATATAAATTCTTCAAATGTAAATATATAGCTTGGCCTAAAATTCCCTCCAAAAAATAAATCAATTATTGGTGGTGTTATGATAATAATTGAGGTTGAAAATATAAATGTTAAAGTTTTGATTATATCTTTTTTATGAATTAATTTGATTAAAAAAGCAAGTGCGAAATAAACTGAAAAATAAAATGTGTATTGATGAAAAAATATAAATAAAAATGATTTGTATTCAATAGGATTTGTTAGCATTTTGTTGTGATCAATAGCACCTTCAAGAACACCTCTAATTATTGGACTAATTAAAGCTATTATTAAAGCATTAATAAAATTTGTATTTTCAATATAATCAAAAATTTTTTTCATCATTTAAAATTGTACTCTTTGAGAATAATTATTTTGTTTTTTATAACTTTTAGTTTATATGGGGCATTATTTAGTTTTTTATAAAAAAATTGTCCATCAATTAAATCAATGACACTATCATTTATCCATATACTACTTGGCTTTTCGGTTATTCCAAAAGCATGCCAATTTTTCCTTTCAAAAAATATAATAAAATAATTAGCACTTTTCCCCTTTTCAAAATATATTTTTCCAAAATTGGAATTATTATTTCTATCTAAAATCCTATAATTTTTTATTCCTGAAGTTGATTTCGTTGAAATTTTTAATGTTTCATTTTGGATTTTATAGTTATCAAACTCAAATAACTTGGCATTTAAGTTAAAAATTTTTAGACTATCAAGTGTTATGTTAAAAACAATTAAGCTATCTATTATGAAATTCATATATAACCTCTTTCTTTTAACCAATTTTCATTGAATGCTTTGCTTAAATATCTGCTTCCTCCATCGGGAAATAGAACAACAGCACGTTTTATTTCAGGATGCTCTTTTATGTACTTTAAAGCACCAACTAATGCCGCTCCTGATGATGGACCTACAAATAATCCCTCATATCTTAATAAATTTAAAGTCATTTCAAAAGCTTCCTTATCATATATTCTTACAAAATCATCAATTACTGAAAAATCTAAGGTTTTTGGTATGAAATCTTCTCCAATTCCTTCAACATCATAAACTCTTGCTTGAACAATTTCCTTTTTATAAAAATAATCATAGAGAATTGAACCATCAGGATCAATACCAACAATTTTTATTTTTGAATTCATATTTTTTAGAAATTTTCCAACACCAGAAATTGTTCCACCTGTTCCAACACCTGCAAAGAAAGCATCAATTTTTCCATTCATTTGATACCAAATTTCAGGTCCCGTTGTTTCATAATGGGCTTTTGGATTATTTGGATTTTCGTATTGATTAGGATAAAATGCATTTCTTTCTTTTGCTATTCTTTTTGAAACTTCATAATAACTATTTGGGTCATTTGGTGGCACATTTGTAGGACATATAACTACTTCTGCACCATAACTTCTTAACAAGTTTCTTTTTTCTTCTGAAACCTTATCTGGCATAACTGCTATAAATTTATAACCTTTTAGGTTGGAAATGAGTGCAAGACCAAGTCCTGTATTTCCACTTGTTGGTTCAACAATATAAGAGCCTTTTCTTAAAATCCCTTCTTTTTCAGCATGTTCTATCATATAAAGTGCTATTCTATCTTTTACACTTCCTGTTGGGTTGTAAAATTCAAGTTTTGCGTATATTTCATAAGATGATGTTGAAAAACTCTTCAATTTATAGATAGGTGTTTTGCCTATAAATTCAATCATAGTTTTGAAATTTTAAAGGTGAATTAGATGCTGTGCCCAAATAATTCTGAAAATCGGCACTTTTAAAATACTCATTTTTTAATTATTTATCTTGTTATCTTTGTTCTTCCAGTTCAATATCAGGAAGATATTGACCGAAACCTTGAACATTTGAAAATAAAAGTTTATAATCTCCTGTTCCAAGTTGGTCATAAAATTTAAATTTTTTATTTCCATTATAATAAATCCATATTACATAAGATTTCGTTCCAAGAGCAACTTCTTCCCTTCTTATATCATCTGGTTGTCCAAATAAAATGTAAATTTTGCCCATATCAGTATATCTTCCTTTTTTGAATGGTGTTGAAAATTTTAAATCTGCTTCAATTACTCTTTGTCTAAATATAGGATAGAAAGAACCATCTGGATCTTTAATTTTCCAAAACTTTTCAATCCATAAATTTTTACTTTTTATATCCTTTATATTTCTAAATTCATTTAATTCACTTGGTGAAGCTATATAATCAATGAAATACCTTATCTCATCGTTGAGAACTATTCCTTCTCTTTGAATGATAAAGTAATGCTTTAAAACTTTTTTTATGTTTAAACCCAAATCAACAATTTCAAATTTTAAATTGTACTCTCCATCAGATATATTATTTAGTGGAATTTTTCCACTAACTACAAGTTGTTCTTTATCCTTTATGATTAATTGAGGGCTTGATATTAAAATTACACTATCATTTTTATCTTCAATGATGTACCTTAAAAAAAGTTTTTGACTATCCTTCTTAATATTGTAAATTTCAAAAAAGTAAAAAATTGTATCTTTGAAAATATTTGATGGATTTGGTAAAAATCCAATTCCATTTCTATAAAATGGACTATTTAAGCTGTCTTCATAAAGTGAACTTGATAAGACAAGAGAAGAAAAATTCAAATTACTATCTTCTTGAATAATTAAAGGAAATTCAATTTTTGAAGACTTACTTTTCGTTTTAACTTCAAATTTTATTGTATATTTCCCAGGTTTAGATAGAATTTCATAACTATCCACCATATAAATAGCATTTTTTGAAATTTTTTTGTCTTTTTTTTCTTCCATAAGTTTTTGCCTATCCAAGAAAACTCTTAAATATATTTGATAATTTTCAGAAATATCGTTTGGGTTTATTGAATAAACAAAATTTACAATATAAATATCACCTGATAGTTTAAAGTATATAGGTTCAACATAACCCCTAATAGCTCCATCTAAAACGTAACTTTTATTATCTAATGTAGTCAGTCCAACTAGAAGGAGCAAGTTCATAATCGCCTGTCCCGTACTTATCTATAAAAATAAACCTAAGATTTAAGCTTTCATAGTACCATATTTGATATGGTCTATCGTAAAGATTTAGTTCGCTTTTCTCTATATAATCAGGAGGTCCGTACCTTAAATAAACTAATCCCATAGCATTTATTTTGTTATTTTTAGTATAATTTTTTATAACATAATGGTATCTTTGTAAAAATAATTCTTTCTCTTCGTTTAAATTTGTATTTGGAGTTGGGTCCTTATCTTTCCAAAAACTTTCCCACGCTTTCTTTAAGTCATTGTTGTTCTTTTTAAGATATTTACTAAATTCTCCTGAGTAAAGGTAGTTAAGAGCAAAGATAAGGTTTTTAAGTTCATCGGAAGTTAGGTTAAATAGTCCAAGCTTTTGAAATTCAAATGTTCTTGAAATTTTAAATTTTTTATATTTAAATTCTAATTTGCCTTCATATCTATCAAGTTTCAGGTTTTTAATTTCAAGAGGAATTTCTACTTCATTTTCACCATCTCTCAAATAAAATTTGTAGTTCTTCTTCGTTTTACTTTTTAAACTTTCAAATTTCATTTCAATATTTATAGTATCGTTAATTTTTGAATAGATTGGGACTTTTAATACTAAAAAACTATCATTTTCTTCATATTTATTTTTATTAGTTATAGGCTTTCCAAGAATAAAATAATCATTGCTTTGTGGTTTTAAGTTAAATGAAGTGTCATAAAGTGTAGCATCTGTTTTTTGGTTTTTAACTAAAAAATTAACTTTATAGCTTTCATTATATTTTAGGTTAATTTTTAAATTAAGAGAACTATCAAATTCAACAATTTCAGATTTAAAAATTTTTTTGTTTTCAAAAACATCATAAAGAGCTCTATAATTTCCTTTTTCATTTAAAACAAAATTAATAACTAATAAGTAGTTTTCTTTTTGAGGAATTTCTATGACTTGAATAAAATTAATAAGCCACACCTATCTCCCTCGCAAGTTGTTTTAGCCTCTTTATTCTTTCACTTGTTGGTGGGTGGGTTGAAAATAGTTTTTGTAATCCTTCCAAAACGGGAGGAATTATAAACATATGACTTGTTGCTGGATTTGCTTGGAATTGATAATCATAAACACCCTTTTCAATTTTTTCAAGGGCATTTGCTAATGCTATTGGATCTCTTATAAATTTTGCTCCTGTCTCATCTGCTAGGAATTCTCTTGAACGGGATATAGCCATTTGTATTATTATAGCTGAGATTGGGGCAAGTAGAATTATTAATATATCTAAAATTGGGTTATGATTTTGCCTTTCGTCTGAACTCCTAAAAATAAACATCCATCTTCCTATTTCAATTAAATATACAATAGCACTTGCCAAAACTGCGGAAATTGTAGATATTAAAATATCTCTATTTTTTATATGAGCTAACTCGTGAGCTATAACACCTTTTAATTCTCTTTCATCAAGTATTCTCAAAATACCAGTTGTGAATACAACTGCTGAATGATTAGGGTTTCTACCTGTTGCAAAGGCATTCGGAGCTGTTTCTTCTATTATATAGACCTTTGGCATAGGAAGATTTGCTTTTATTGCAACTTCCTTTACAAGTTCATATAACTTTGAACTTTTGTCAACTTCTTTTGCTCCGTACATTTTAAGGACAATTTTATCAGAGAACCAGTAAGAAAAGAAATTAAATATAATTGCAATAACGAGAGCAATCGTAAGTCCTATTTTCCCTCCAAAGTATCCACCAATCACAATTAAGAGAGCAGAAAGCAACGTCAATAATATAAGTGTCTTTATTTGGTTAGTCATATTGAAATTTTAAAGGATAGATTTTCTGTTTTAATTAAGCAAATAATCTGAGGCTTATTGCTTTGTCCAATAAGAGGCATAAGAATGGTGATTTGTAAGCCGAAGGCTTGAATACAGGGTGAGTGGGAGAAATAAGAAATAATCTATTTGTCTAGTAAATTAAGGAAGGGTGAATGATTAAGCCTTTCTAAAAAATAATGCTTTGTCCAGTAAATAATGTTAAGTAATTGACAATCAATAACTTATAAAAATCTACTTGAAACTATTGATTTTATTGGGAGGAATTAAGGGGGCGAAGTTATAAGCGGAAGGCTTAATTTCAGTGGGGCTAGGAAAACAAAGAAAAATAAATACTTTCAGAATTTTCAGACACACCAGATAGTAAGGAAAGTTATGCTTTAAAATTTTCAAAGTTAGCTATGCTAACTAAAAAGGAGGTAAGGGTATGAAGGTAAAAATGCTAACAATAACAATAATCCTAGTAGGGGCAATATCTGCTGTAATGCTAATGGGACAATCTAAAACTAAACAGACTACTGACTTTACAGTATATATAAGAGCTTATGATACGAATATACCAGAAGCTACGATAGAAGGTGTCCAAATAAAAAACGTAAGGCAATTCAATGTAATAAATGAACCATCTGACTTAGTTGTAAGAAAAGGAACCACTGTAAATGTAAGAATCATAAATGAATCTCCTATAAGTGAGAACTTTTCAATAGATGGTTATAATGATGTAAATTGGACACTGAAAGCAAAGGAAACCAAAGAATTTTCATTTGTTGCCAATAAAGTTGGTTCATATACTATATGGTGTAATCTACATCCTAAGAATATTCATCTTCCTGGAACATTTTCAGTAATAGAATGAAAAAAATTATCATTTTTGGACTCCTTTTGGGGTCCTGCCAAAAAAATTTCAATGGAATGGTTTTGAAAGAACCAATTAAAGTAGAGCAAGATTTCTTTTTGTTTGATTACAATGGAAATATAATTAATTTAAAAAACATTCTGAAAAGTTATAACTTAATTTTCTTCGGATATACAAGTTGTCCTGATGTATGTTTTTTAGCTCTCAAAGATATTTCTGAAACTTTGAGATATGTCAAAAAGAAAGAAATAAATGTTATATTTATAAGTTTAGATTTAAAAAGGGATAAGCCTGAAATTGTAAAAAGTTATTTAAGCAAATTCAATAGTTCGTTTCTTGGATTTATTCCAAAGGATGAAAATGAATTGTATAAAATTTCAAAATTTTTCTCAGTTGCTTATGAAATAGATACTTTATCAGGTTATATTGGTCATAGTGCTTTTATTATATTCGTAAAAGGTAATAAAATTATTGAGTACTTTCCAATTGGGATGAAACCTATTGATATAGCATCTGATATAAATAAATTCTAATAAGGATAAATCTTTATGAATTTTTAATGAAATTATTGAATTTGTAGGGGTTTGCCTTCCTATACCGAAAAAGTGTTAAGTTGTTGATTATTAATAATTTATAAATTTTTAAGAAAATCACTTATTTATTGGGGGGTTTTAAGGAGGACGAAGATTTTAAGCCATAGGCTAAGTTTTTATTTTTGTAAATCAAAACATTTGCCTCCATAAGTTATTGATAATCAGAAATTTATAAAACTTGAAATGGTACCACATTAAACTAAAAAATTTTCAGCATGATTTTACTAACCTTTCATTTCATAAATGGTTATGGCGATAATGTAGATAACTACGCTTATTCTATAAGTATAACATCAGCTAATGAGATTATTGTTGTTGGTAAAGATGGTGGTGGTATGATAACGAAAATGGATTTAAATGGAAATATAAAATGGGCAAAGAGAGTAGGAGGACTATATACTATAAACGATATTGTAGAAACATTAGATGGTAAATATATTGTAGTTGGACAAACGGATGCAGGGAATATTTTTATATCTAAAATTGATACGAATGGAATAGAAATTTGGAAAAAATCAATATATAATGGTGGGCTTGCTTCTGGTTATAAGATAGTAAAACTAGGAGATGGAAATTATTTAATTATTGATTATTTTAGGGGTATTGCAGTAATAGATGAGAGTGGAAATGTAATAAAAACTAGGAAAGAAAATACTTATTCCAATACGATATTTTACACTGGTTTGGCAAGAATTGAGGGTAGTTACTTAATAGCAGGCAATATCTCTTCACAAGGAATGGCTATTGTTCATACTGACTTTTCAATTGATTATTTTACAAAAGCAGATAATCCTAATGCTTCTATTTATCCTTACTTTATTTTTCAAGATGATGATAGTTCGTGCATTATTACTGGCTCTATTAACTCACAAGGCTTTATAATAAGACTTGATAAAAATATAAATCCATTTCAATTAAAGTGGGCTAAAATTTATAATGGAACGAATAACATAAAATTTATTTCAAAAACTTCTGATGGAAATTATATTGCTATTGGAAACTATAAACCAAATAATGATTCTACTCAAATTGTCATATTTAAAACAGATACACTTGGAAATGTTATTTTCTCTAAAATTTTTAAGAGTCTTCATAATAAGTTCATCACATCAGCTATTTATAAAAATGGCTATGTCTATGTAATTTCAAATTTTAAGAATGTTAATAATAATGTCGATTTTTTGGTTATGAAAATAGATGAGAACCTATCAGGAGATTGTAATTTCCAAAATCATAATTTAACATATAGTGATTTTCAGCTTAACAGGCAAGCTTTAACTCATTCTTACAATATATCAAATTCAATAAGTACTCCATCAACATCAATAAATGATTTGAATTATAATAGCTATAATTTTTGTACTACTCATAATCTTGAAAGTTGTCATTATAATATATCAATCTCAATAAGTGGATACAATTTGAAAATTTATTCTCCATACAGAAATGAAATGTTTTATATTTACGATGTTTTAGGTAATCTTATAAAAAGAGGATATTTAAAAGAAAATAATTTAATTAGTTTTAGTAAAGCGGGAATTTACATTTTAAAAGTTAAAGACAGAACTTATAAACTTTTCATAGGAAGGAGGTGAGTTTATGTTAATGTTTATAATGAGCGAGATATTTCTTTGGAGAGGTGTAGCACAGGAACTAGAAAAAAGTTTCTATAAATTTAAAACTATAAAAAGGAGGTGAAAATATGATGCCCCTTATAATAACCACCATAACTCAAAACAACCCTGGAATGTGGGATGAATACATAAGAACCTACGAGAGGACAATAATAGAGAACAAAGGACAACTGAAAGACAGAGAAATAATCCTATACTCAAAAATAGACAAAAACCTAAACATATACCTAAAAGAGGACGGACTATACTTTGTAATATACTCAAACGAAAAATATAACATAGTAAAGTACAATCTTATGTCATCAAGAATAAAAAAAGAGAACATAGTATATGAAGAAGAACTACCTGGATACAGAAATTACTATTTATCAAATAGCCAAGGGGTGCTTTTTGTAAAGAGTTATAAGAAAGCCATAATAAAGGACATATATAACAACATAGATTGGGTATTAAAATTTGACGAATATGGCAAATTTCATCACGAATTTATAGTAAAGAAAGGGGGGAGAGTTGAAGACATAAAGATAAGGATTGAAAATGGAAAAATCAGAATAGATGATAACAGAAAAAACATAATAATAACTACTGAACTTGGAGAGATAAAAGATGGAAACTTAATAGCATATCAAGAAGGCAAGGAAATTGAAGTAAAATTAAATTTGAGTAATAATAATGAAATAACTTATGAAGTTTCAAATTATGACAAGAACAAGGATTTAACAATTGACCCAAATACACTAATATGGTCTACTTACTTTGGAGGAAGTAGTGATGATTTTTCTTATTCCATTACAACAGATGCTAATGGTAATGTATATATAACGGGATACACTGCTTCAACAGACTTTCCATTAGCAAATCCAGGAGGAGGCGCTTATTTTGATAATACTCAAAATGGTTCTTACGATGCTTTCATTTCAAAATTTACTGGTTCAACTTCCATAAATGAAAAATATGAATATACCTATATTAAAGATGGAATATATTTAAATCTACAAAAGACAGACAAGCCCATTAAAGTTATAATTTATAGCATAGATGGAAAGTTAATAAGAGAATATAACTATTTAAAATCAGATGGGAAATTATTTATTAGAACCAAAGAATTAAAAAATGGCATTTATATTATAAAGGTTTATATTGATAGTAGAGAAGTTCTAAGTTTAAAAGCAATTAAAAATTAAAAAGGAGGTCAAGCTATGCTCTTCTTTATCATAAATCAAACACTTCTTTGGATGGCGACTGAACAGGGTAATGGTCCAGGGGGTGCATCTATGAAGATTATCTATTATAATGATACACTCTTTTCTTTTGGAACGCTGAATATGAGTAATTTCTCAACCGACTACGATGTATGTAGTATATCTTATAGCATGAATGGGACTAAACTTTGGCAAAATTGCTACGGTGGTAATGCTAATTCAAATGACCATTTTGGTGACGCTATAATAGGAATTGACGGATATATATATACTACCGCTGGGGTTAAGAATTTAAGTAGTGATTATGATATAGTTGTTTATAAGCACAATAGGGCTAATCTTATACCTGTATGGAGTTATTTGTATAACAGCTCTCAAAATAGGTGGGATGAAAGTAGTGTTATTGTCCAGGATAATAGTGGGAATCTGTATGTAGGGGGCTATTCTGATACAATTGTTAATAACACTACAAGTCAAAAGCATATTGTTTTAAGCCTTAATCAAAATGGAAATTTAAGATGGATTTATAAGAATTATGTAGGTAATAATTGGGGATATTCTCAAGGTGTTCGATCAATAGCTTATGTTAATAATGCTGTTTATGCTTCTGGAACATTTAATTCTTCAACAATTTTTTCATTAAATGCTAATAATGGTTCTTTGAAGTGGTACAATTCGCAAGTTTTGCCTAATGATAATATAATTTACGATAATGGTTATTTATATGTTTCTGGTGTTAAATGGTTTGCTGGCGTACCAAAATTAACAGTTGATAAAGTTGATACGATAAATGGTAGTTCTATATGGGGGACGATAGTATCAGATTCTATAGCAACTGGGAGCACACGGATTACAAAAGGAACTGATGGATATATTTATTTTATTGGTTGTGCAAGTTATAATAATGTTTATCAATATATTATTTCAAAAATTGATCCTCAAAATGGGCAGAAAATTTTTGCTTCAAATTATTCAATATTGAATTCTTCTTGTCCTGGTTCTACGCCTGTTATTTATGGCAATAATGGTAGTTTATATTTTGGTGGAAAAAGAGCTGATTCACTTGTTATTTATAAAATAAATTCACAAAATGGAAACTTAATATGGAAATGGACTTATCCCCAATCTATGGTTTATTCAATCGTTTATGTTAATTCAAATCCTCCAAAAATATGTGGCTCTGGGTATTTAGGGAATAACTTTCTAACATTTTGTATTCAAGATAATTCAACTCAAATTTTAGAGAAGAGTAATTTAATAATAAAGGATAACAAGATAATTGTAAAGTTGTCTGGAGTTTCAAAAAACAATTTAAAAATTGCTTTATATTCTGTTGATGGAAGGAAAATCTATGAAAGTAGTTTTGAAATTAAGAATGGGGAAGTTTCTCTTAATAAACCTGATAGAAGAGGTATTTACATTATAAAAATTGAATCCATAGGAAGCATGAGGGTTATTTTTTAAAAAGGGGCTCTTGCCCCTAAATTAAGAGCTTTTTACTTGTACATTTAAAAATACATCGTTGTAATTTTTTGAAATAATTTCAAATCCAAATTTTTTATTTAAATAGTTTATAATTCGCTTGACTTCTTTTTTTCTAAAATAATAGTAGCTATTTAGGTTAATGTGGCATTGCGATTTTATTAAACTTAATAAAAATTTACAAGCTTTGCTATTCTTTCTCAATTTTATTAATTTATTATCAATTTTGAAGTTGATGAATGTTTTTTCTTCAATTAAACTTAAACTTTTTGGAAGTTTCAAGTATCTTGAAATAATTTTTAAGAATTTTAAATTTTTCTGTGCTTTTGGAATTTTTCTAAATAAAATCATATTTAAATATAAATGAGTTAAAACTTTATGCTTCTTCGCCAACTGAAATGCATTATTGAACCTACCTTTCAAAAAATAATAAGTAATTTTATCCTTAATTCTTAAAGAATTTTTAAAAGAATTTAAGTCAATTTTAGGTTTTAAGTTATCGTATATTGCTTTTTTTAGGTTTATAAGCATTTCGTAATTACTATAAGCAATTTTGTATTTATGACATAAAAATGAGATTTTTCTTAAATTAATCTCAAATAAAACTTGCTGATCTGTCATTAAGTAGGCAATAGCTTTTTTTACTAAATATGCTATTTGTTCTCCATCATATTTACTTTTAAAGCCAAAAGTCAAGAATTTTCTGAAATTTCCTTCATAAAAGTAAATATCAGGGTCTTGTGGATTAATTTTTTCAAGCTTGTCAATAGTTCCAATTGAAACATAAATGCTTTTTAATAAATTATATATCCAGTTTTCTTGTTGTTTTCTATAAAGTTTTTCAAATAATTTCAAGAGTTTATTTAAAACTTCTTTTCTATCCCACAAGGAATTTAGAATCATACCGAAAATTCTATATTTCAGCCAATTAGGCAGTTTTATGATATTACCTTTTTCGTTATTGTAAATTTCAAAAATTTCATCTTTTTTCCCTAAGTTTCTCAAAATCTCAAGTTTTACAAGTAAAAATTTATAGTAGGAAAATTTATAACTTGATTTTATACATATCTCCATATATTCTTCAACTTTTTTTAAGGCTAAGTGAAAGTCAATTTTTCCAAATGATATTAAATGATTATATTTATGTGGTAGATGAAATAGTGGAAGATACTTATCATCAATGCTTTCATAAAGATATGTCCATTCTTGTTTTAATAAATTATATTTCAAAATTTCTTTTATTGATTTAAAGTCCTTTTGCTCTATTAATTTTGTTATAATTTTTAAAAACTCATTGCTTGGATATTCAAATGAATAAACACCGTATCTTGATAGTTTTTCATTTATTGTTGAGATTGGTAATTTGAAATGTTTTGAGATTTTTTTATGATGAAAAATTAAATTTTTTTCCACATACAAGTAAATTTTATAAGCAATTTCATCTATCATAGTAAAATTTTAAAGCTGTGTCTAATAATTCTGGAATTATTTATTTTCCTCCTAAAACAAGGATTTCTAATAAATTTTCATAAGTTAAAGCATAATTCTAAAAATATAATCATTCCTATTTAAGGCTTCACAATTCATCAACCCTCCATTGTCTTGAAATGCTTGAAGTAATAGGGAATTAAAAAGGCTTAGAACCGAAGGCTCAATTCGTAGGGTGAGTGGTAAAAGTATAGAAATAATTATACTCTCAGAATTTTTGGACACAGCAAAAACCATTTATTTTTTAGCTTTAAAATTTTCAAAGTTTTTATGCTTGATTTAAGTTATCTAAAGGGAGAAAAACTTGAAAAATTAAAAAGTAGTTTAATAAATAGAGGATATAGCTTAGATATTCTTGAAAAGATTTTGGATATTGATGGAAAAAGAAGGAAATTAATTAAGGAAGTGGATGATTTAAGAGCAAAGAAAAATGAGAAATCAAAAATTATTTCTCAAATGATATCAAAAGGAGAAAATGTAGATGATTTATTAAAGGAGGCAAGGGAAATTGATAATATGCTTGAACATTTGGAAGAAGAAAGAAGAAAAATTGAAAATGAATTTAATTATTATTGGAGTTTAATTCCAAACATTCCCCATCAAAGTGTTCCTATTGGTAAAGATAGTTCTGATAATGTAGTAGTTAGAGAATGGGGTAGAATTCCAGAATTTGAATTTGAACCCAAACCACACTGGGAAATATGCGAAAAACTTGATATTATAGATTTTAATATGGGAGGGGAATTAGCAGGTTCAAGATTTGTTGTTTATAAAGGAATTGGAGCAGAGCTTGAATGGGCTTTGATAAACTATTTTAGAGAATTTGCTAAAAAGCATGGATATAAAGAAATTATTCCACCATTTTTGGTAAATGAAAGAGTTATGTTCAATAGTGGCCAATTACCAAAATTTAAGGATGAAATGTACTATATTGAAAAAGATGAGTTATATCTCGTTCCTACAGCAGAAGTTCCACTAACAAGTTTATTTATGAATAAAACATTAGATGAAGAAGAATTACCTATATATTACTTTGCCTATACACCTTGTTTTAGGAGAGAAGCTGGCGCTTATGGTAAAGATGTTAGAGGAATTAAAAGAATGCATCAATTTAATAAAGTTGAATTATATAAATTTACACTTCCTGAAAATTCATATGAGGAACATGAAAAAATGGTAAGAGATGTTGAGGAAATTTTACAAAGTTTGAATATTCCTTATAGAGTTGTTTTGCTATGTACTGGTGATATGGGCTTTGCATCAGCTAAAACTTATGATATTGAGGTTTATTGTGCAGGGCAAGGTGGTTATTTGGAAGCAAGTTCAATTAGTAATGTAGAAGATTTTCAAAGTAGAAGAGCTAATATAAAAGTTAAAAGAAAAAGTGGAAAGAAGGATTTTGTTCATACACTTAATGGTTCAGGTCTTGCAACACCAAGAGTCCTAATAAGTATTATTGAAAATAATCAAACAAAGGAAGGTTATGTTGTTATTCCTGAACCTTTAAGAAAATATATTGGAGTTGATATTATTAAATGAAATTTTTAAGAAGTTTTCTTTCAATTTTTTCAATTATCCTATTTTTTTTGATGGTTTATTTTGCATTTAAAGATATTGATAAAATCAAGGAGATTTTAAAATTCTCAAATAAATTCTATCTTCTTTTATCAGGGATTTTTTTTTAGCGTTTAATTTATTTTCAATTTATATTGTTAAGTTTATCTATCATTTTTTTTCACTTGAATTATCATTTAAGAGAGCTTTTTATATTTCATTTATTTCAATTCTTGGAAGATACCTACCTGGAAGGTTTTGGACATTTACATTACTTTTAGCATTCTCAAAAGCTTTAAATTTAGATTTGAAAGCAATTACAAAAGGTGCAATTTTAAATCAATTTTTCTTAATTTTTTCAGCAATTCCTGCGTTGTGTTTTTATTTTTTGGAAATAAAAAATTACTTACTATTTTTTATTTTTTTAATTTTTTTCCTTATCTTTCCATTAACATTACATTTTTTGTCTTTAAAGTACGAAATAAAATTAAATGTCTTTGTGTTTTTAAAAATTTTTTTAATGTTTTTAGTTCTTTGGTTTCTTGTGGGTTTTTCTTTATTTTTCTTTATTTTATCATTTTCAAAATCAATAAATTTATTTTATACAATTTTAATTTTTCCGATAGCTTATAACATTGGGATATTGTCTTTAATATCACCTGCGGGAATTGGTATAAGAGAGGGAGTTATGACATTTATGTTATTAAAGTTTTTTGATTTGGAATTTTCAAATAAAATTAGTGTTCTTTTTAGAATTTTTAATTTGATTATTGAATTGTTTCTTTCACTAATAGCTTATATTTTGTATAAATTAGATAAACTAAGTAGAATTTAACAGATTTACTAAATTTTCCTTGCTTAATGTATTCAGCTCAAAATTACCAAAATTTACTATAATTGCCCTATTTTTAATTTTAATAATCATAGGAAGAGCATAATAAGGCTCAATTCTTTTTAAAAAACTATAAATTTTTTCATTAAAGTCAAGAATCCCATCGTTTTCATCGTGAAGTTTTCCCTCGGGAAAAATAAAGAAGTAAAATTTATTTGGAAATTCGTTAAGAAGTCTAATTGTTTTAATAATTGAAGCAGTTCTAATATGTTTTTCTTTAAATGGTAAAGTTAATGCAAATTTTGAAAAAAATGGATATTTTTCATATTCTTCCATCCAAATAATTATTTTTCTATCTTTAAGGATTGTTTTTCTTAACCTATTTAAAATATGAACATCATAAATATAAAAGTGATTGGAATAAATAATAATTTTTTTATCTTTGTATTCACTAAAATTTGGAATGTTCAATAAAATTAACTTTCCAATCATTTTTAATTGAATTTCAAGAACAAGATCAACAAGAAACTTAGGATAATAACTTTTAATACTCATATCAATAGAAAATGTTAAAGATTAGGTAAAAATAGACTTTATTTATTAAGCAAAACACAAATTTTTCATTTACTTTAAAATTTCAAACTTTATGAAAACAATTGATTATCTTTTGAAATTTGACGGTAAAATTGTTTTAATTGTTCATAAAAATCCTGACCCTGATTGTATTGGTAGTGCATTAGCACTTTACAAATTTTTAAAAAATTTTAAAAGTGATGTTAAAATTGTTTCAAAAGATGAACCACCTCAAAACTTGGATTATTTGAAAGGATTTAATGAGATTATTGTTAATAATTTTCAGGATGCTAATTTATATGTCTTAATTGATACACCTAATATAAAAAGAACAGGTTTTGATAATTTTAATTTTAATAATAAAAATATAATAAAAATTGACCATCATATTTCTGATGATAAATATAGTGAATTTGATTATGTTAAGATTGAGGCTCCTTCAACAACATATCTGATTTTAGAACTTATAAGAAATTATAATGAAAATTATTTAGATGAAGATATGGCTGAGTGTATTTTTATAGGACTTGTAGGTGATACGGGTAGCTTTTCATATTCAAACTTGAAGTTAGCATTTGAAGCAGCTTTGTATTTAGCAAATAAAGGTTATGATTTATCTAAATTTTCAGAGAGATATTCAAGAAATAATTCAATAAGTAGATTTTGTTTAATTAGGAAGGCTCTTGAAACATTAAAGCAAGATGGTGAGATTGCTTATATTGTAATAAGAAAGCATTTTTATGATGATTGTAGTGCTAAAAAATATGAAAATTTTGGAATTGTTGATTATCCACTTTCAATAAAAGGTGTAAAGGTTGCTTTGAAATTTGAAGAAATAGAAAATAATAAATGGAAAATAAATTTAAGAAGTAAAAAGGAAATAGATGTTCAAAAATTTGCTTCGCTTCATGGTGGTGGAGGACATAAGAATGCTTCTGCATTTGAAAAGTTAGGAACAGAAGAAGAGGTTATAAATGAGGTTATTTCTGATTTGAAGGAATATCTAAAAAGCTTTTGATTTCATCAATTTCAGATTTTTTGTTTACTTTTAAAATTTCTAAAAGTTGATTAAAATCTTTATTGGTTAATTCATATAAGAATTGGATAATAGAAGCAAATCCACTTCCAATTAAAAATTTTAATTGCTCGTAATCTATATTTTTAAAATTGAGAACCATAAGTTTCAAGTAATAGTCAGCAATTTTCAAATTATAATTCTCATCAAATTGTTCAGTTATATGTTTTGGTAAATTTTCAAATTTTAGAACTTTATTATCTAAGGATAATGCATATTTTATAGCATTTTCAATTTCGCTAAAATTTCCAAACCAAGGATAAGTTAAGAATGCTTTATAAAAGTTATCTTCAATCTCAATAAAATCATTTGAAATTTTCCTTAAAAAGTGTTCTAAAATTAGTAATTTTTCTTTATTGTTTCTTTCACTTATTGAGGGAATATAAATTGAAGGGATTGTCAATAAATTTTGTGGAGGAGATATTTTATCAGTAATAAAAATAATTCTCTGACCACGTTTATAAATTTCATTTATAGCAAAATTCAAATCATATTCGTTTTCAAATAAATCTATATTTAGTATAATGATTGATTTTTCAGTTTTTTTATTATCAGTTTTGAATCCAGCATGTTTTTCCTCAATCTCAAAATAATCAATAGCATTTTCAAGAATTGATCTAATAATTGTTAATTTGCCAACACCTCTTTGACCATATATTAATATCCAAGGATTATAAGGACTTTTTAGTAATGTTTCAAGTTTTTCGTAAGTCTCCATTGTTTGACCATAATAGCAAACAAATTTAACATTTGCAGGTTTTAGGCTGTCTAAGTTGTAAAATTTATTATAAAAATCAGAAATTCTTTGTCTTATTGTCTTCTTTGAATAATCATTTAAGAAATTTTTAATTTCATCTTTATTTTCAAATGACCAATCTACTGATTTAAAATTCGTTTTACCAATTGTAATAGTTAGATAATTTAAGGATAATTCATATAATTTTTTATGGTTGTTAGGAATTATTACAATATCGGGAATATCAGTTATAGATTTTGCTAATTCGTATTGTTCAATTTTTAGATCCTTTACTAAATTAAGAATTTTCAATAATAAGAGCGAGCGACGGGACTCGAACCCGCAACCCCCAGCTTGGAAGGCTGGCGCTCTACCAATTGAGCTACGCTCGCAAGGTTTAAAATTTTAAAGCATAAGTTTATGGATGGTTTTATCCTCATAAACAAACCAAAGGGTTGGACATCTTACGATGTTATTAGGGTTTTAAAGAAGTTATTTAATGTTAAAAAAATAGGACACTCTGGGACATTAGACCCTTTTGCAGAAGGACTTTTAATTATTGGGATAAATAAAGCTACAAAATTTATTGAATTCTTGATGAATTTACCAAAGGAGTACATTGCTAAAATTAAACTTGGTGCTGAAACGGATACACTTGATATAGATGGTGAAATTGTAAATTACGATAATAACTTTAAATTAAATAGAGAAATTCTTGAAATGGTTATTAATGATTTTCCAAGAGATTATGAGCAAATTCCACCAAAATTCTCTGCTAAGAAAATTGATGGAAAAAGGGCTTATGAATTAGCAAGGGAAGGTAAGGAATTTGAATTAAAACCAAAACTTGTAAGTATATATGATTTGAAAATTGAAGATATTGATGAGGTTAATAATGAAGCTATTTTTTATCTTAAAGTTAGTTCTGGGTTTTATGTTAGAAGTTTTGCAAGAGATTTAGCCAATAAAATGGGAACATTTGGATATTTATTAGAATTAAAAAGGATAGCAATTGGTAATTTTAAAATAGAAAAAGCACATAGTATAAATGATAAAGAATTTAAACTTATTCAAATTGATACTGCTCTTGATTTTATAGAAAAAATTGAAATTCTTGATTGTAGAAAATTCAAAAATGGCCAGATTACAACTTATAAATACAAAGATGGAATTTATAGAGTTTACTGTGATAGTAATTTTTTAGGAATAGGAAAAATTGAAAATAATTTATTAAAACCATTAAAAGTTTTGACTTAAATAGTTTTAAATTGCTTGGTATCGGGTGGCTTTTTGGCTTTAAAAACTCCATTTTTTGGCATTGGGGGTTCGCCTTTATAAATACTTTGGGTGAGAAATTCCAAATTACCTGCTTTGTCCAATAAATAATGTTAAATGCCTAATAATCAATAACTTATAAAATTTTTAAGGAAATTATTGAATTTTAGCCCCCCATAACCGAAAAATGGGTATTTTTAAGCCGAAGGCTTAATTTCAGGGTGGGTGGGAAAAATATAGAAAAATAAATAATTTCAGAATTATTAGACACAGCATAATTTCAGGAAATTTATCCTTTAAACTTTTCATAGTGGAAAAATTGTCTATTGAAATTTCTAATGGTGCTATTGGTTTTTCGCTTCCAGAGTTAGATGTGCCAGAAGTTAAAATTGATGAGAGAATTCCAAGTCATTTATTAAGAAAAACAGAATTGAATTTACCTCAAATTTCTGAAAATGAAACATTTAGACATTTTTTGAGATTATCTCAATTGAATTATAACATTGATAAAGGAATTTATCCACTTGGTTCTTGTACTATGAAATATAATCCTAAAATAAATGAGGAATTGGCAAGGCACTATAAATTCGTTAATATCCACCCTCATACACCTATTGAATTTTCACAAGGTTGTTTAGCAATAATATATGAGTTATCTGAATTATTAAAAGAAATATCGGGAATGGATGCTGTTAGCTTACAAGCGGTAGCAGGTGCTCAGGGAGAATTGGCGGGTGTTTTAATTATTTCAAAGTATCATAAAATGAAAAATGAAAAACGAGACATTATATTAGTTCCCGATTCAGCACATGGAACTAATCCAGCAACTGCTACACTTGCAGGTTTAAATACTATTGAAATTAAAACTATTGAAACAAATGGAATTTTAAGGGCTAAATTGGTTAAGAAAGAAGTTGAAAATTATGGAGAAAGAATAGCAGGTTTAATGATTACAAATCCAAATACACTTGGTATATTTGAAGAAGAAATATATGAAATTTCGCAAATGCTTCATCAAATAGATGCACAAATATATATGGATGGAGCAAATATGAATGCATTAGTAGGGAATATAAAGCCTTCAAAATTTGGTATTGATGTAATGCACTTTAATTTACATAAAACATTTTCAACACCTCATGGAGGTGGTGGTCCTGGTAGTGGAGCAATTGCTGTTAAAAAACATCTTGAAAAATTTTTGCCAAATCCAAGAATTAGGAAAATTGGTGAGAAGTACGAGTTAGTTTATGAAGATGAAGAATATAGCATTGGAAGATTACATAGTTTTTATGGAAATTTTGGAATGTTCATTAGAGCATTAGTATATATAAGAATGCTTTCAAGTGAAGGATTGAAAATGATTTCATATTTGGCGGTTTTAAATGCTAATTATTTGAGGAAAAGACTTGAAGAAATAGGATTTAAGATATCTTTTGATATGCCAACAATGCATGAATTCGTTTTAACATTAAAAGATATAAAAGAAAAATATAATGTAAAAGCGTTAGATTTTGCTAAAAGAATTCTAGATTATGGTTATCATGCACCTACAATTTATTTCCCTCTAATCGTTGAAGAAGCATTTATGATAGAACCGACTGAAAGTGAAAGTAAAATTTCACTTGATAATTATATTGAAGTTTATAGAAAAATTTTAAATGAGATAAGAGAAAACCCTGAAATTGTCCTTTCTGCTCCATTAAATACTCCTGTATCAAGACTTGATGAAGTTAAGGCAGCAAAAGATTTAATTGTAAAATGGCAAGATATTTAATGCTATTTTTTATTTTTGGTTGTTTAAATGCCCAAAACTCTCTAAAATTAAATGAAGAGAAATTAAATGAATTTATTAAAAAAAATTTTAAAAATTATCAGCTCTTTGAAAAGCCTATTATAAGAAAACAATATAAAAATTTTATTCTTGTTGATTTTGCTTATGCTGGTGCAACAGGAAATTATTCGGTTTTGATTATAAATAAAAACAATAATTTTCAAATTGCAAAACTTAAAAATAAAGAAATTAAAAATGCTATATTTCTAATTGCTTCAGGAGGAGCTGGAAGATATAGTTCTTATGTGGAACTTGATGATAAATTAAAAGTTTTTGAATATTCAATTTATGGAGAGGATAATGATTATTGTAGGGTTGAAGTTTATAGTTTTCAAAAAGGTTATTTTATTTACGACAAAACTTTAAGTGATATAGAAAGGAAAAATTATTGTAAAAAAATTTGTGAAATGCTTTCAATTGAAAGTAAAGTTTGTAAAACCTTGGAAAAATAAATCATTATAAGGACTAATATAGGGTAATCTGCCCCCCATAAAAACTATATTTTCTTAAAATTTTTTAGTCACTTATTTCCATTACAATTTTTCCTCTAACATGACCGCTTTCTAATATCTTATGAGCTTTTTTAACACTTTCAACACTAAATGGTAAAACCTCTGAAATTATTGGTTTCACTAATCCCCTTTCAATAACTTCCTTCATTTCTTCAAGTCTTTTACTTTCTCTTGTTAAGAAAATCCCATATAGAGTTATATTATTTCTATAAAGCAATGATAAATCTCCTTTCGGTGGTAATATACAAGCAACCCTTCCAAAAGGTTTAATTACAGGTAAAACTCTTGAAACGATGTTATCACCTTGAATATCAAAAGCACAGTCAACCCCTTTATTTTCAGTTATTTCCATAACAATTTTATTTACATCGTCATTATAGTCAATAACATAATCTGCTCCAATTTGCTTTAAGAAGTCAAAATTTCTTGGACTACTTGTTGCAATTACTCTTGCAGAAATCATTTTAGCAAACTGAACAGCAAAAGAACCAACACCACCTGCTCCCGAATGAATAAGAATTGTCTCGTAAGGCCTTATATTTAACCTTCTAACAATTGCTTCCCAGGCTGTTCCTCCTGCTAAGGGAACAGCTGATGCTTCAATGAATGACAAATTTTTTGGTTTTTTTGAAACAATGTTTGCTTTAACAACATTATATTCTGCATAAGCACCATTTGGATTATTATATATTTCAGGAGTGTAATAAACTTCATCACCGACTTTAAAATCTTTAACACCTTCCCCAACTTCTTCAACAATTCCACTTACATCATAACCTATTATAATAGGTGGCTTTAATCCAGCCCAAGTTCCATTTATTCTTATTTTATAATCAACAGGGTTAAAAGCAACTGCCTTAACCTTCACAAGTATTTCGCCAGCATTAGGTTTTGGTTTTTTCATTTCAGTCATTTCAAAGTTTTCAACATCTCCAAACTCTTTAAGAACGATCGCACGCATAGTTTGAAAATTTTAAAGCTTTTTAGAGACTTTCAATTGCTGTGTCTAGCCTAAAAATAAGGCTTCGCCTTATAAATGCCCATTTTTCGGCTATGGGAGGGCTTAAATTCAATAATTTCATTAAAAATTTTACAAGTTCTTGATCGTCAAGGACTTAACACTATTTATTGGACAATTGTATAATTGCAAATTTCTATTTATAATTTCTTTTAAATTTTTCAAAGTTTGACTTTTTTCAAAATTAGTGAAAATAATTTCTAAAACTTGTTCAAATTTAAATTCAGATTTGAGTTCCTTCAATTTGCCATAATTAGTTCCTTTTATTTCTTTATATATTTCATTTACAAAACTTTCAATTGCTTTTGGTTTGACAATCCAAACTTGATGTTTGGGATTTTGTTTCTTTTTAAAAATTATCATTAAATCATTTTCGCATGAATTATAATCTTCATGGAGTTTTAATTTTTTAGCGAGTTTATCAAAATGTTGTTCATTATCATAATCAAAAACTGCAATTATTAGTTTATTTTTATTATTATTTTTAATTCTTTTACAATAAGTTTTTATAACTCCATCATAACCACCTGTTTCTACTTCATCTGAGCAGTGTAAAACATCACAAACAGCATTTAGTTTTAAAAAATCTCGTAATTTCTTAAAAAATGAGTAATCATTATTACATTCAACAATAAAAATCATTTTTTACTGAAATATTCAGTATTAAGGAAGGGGTCTAAATCTTCTTCTTGATAAATTTTTTCAGTTATATCAATAATTTTTGTTTCTTCATTCTCAAATTTAAATAGAAGAACTGCAACATCTTTATTTTCCTTACCTTCTCTAACAAGTTTTCTAAATAGATAAGGATTATGAGTTGAAATGAAAAATTGGTTTTCACTATAATAAATATCTTTTGCCATTTCAAAAATAAATGGAGGGAAAACTTTACTTTCAGGTTCTTCAAAAATTAAAGTTGAATTTTCTGATGAATGAATTGCTGATAAATAAAAGATGTAGTTCCTCAAAGTATCTGCTAACAATAGATAAGAAAGTCTTATAATTTTCCCTTCCTTTTTCTTAACGACATAGTACTCCTTATCATCTACATCTTCGTAAATTTCATACCCTATTTTTTGAAGATAAAGTCTAAATCTCTCATAAACTTCTCTGTTTCTATTTAAAATTCCAAATATATTTTTGCCATAAGGTGGAATAAGGGAAGGATAATAAAAATTGTATCTTTCTTTTTCTTCTAAATCCAAATGATAATATCTTTTTACAGAATTTAAGGGTTTTGGTACTTCAATTTCACCAAGGTATTCAATTCCAAAATTTCCTTTATAAAATTTAAATTCCAAATTTTTTGAAATGGAAAAACTATAAAAAATTTTTCCTTTCATTTTTTCTGTGAGTTCTAAAAGATTTTTTACTTGTTCCAATTCTTCTTCAAATTTTAATTTGTCTTGATACCTTATTAGAAATCCGCAAACTGATTCAACATAATCAAAAATAATAAGTGAAAATTCTTTGTTAATATCAATATAAATTTTTTCTTGAATGTTCTTAAAATAAAAAAGTTCATAGGGGGAGTTAATACGAATAATTTTTTTGTCAATTAACATTGGTGATTTCGTTAATAAAAAATTTATAGGGTTTAAAATAGTTAAGGCTTCTAAAAAGTTGCTTTTCCCTGAGTTTGGACTTCCAATAATTAGATTTATTCTTCTTATATTTTCCAACTTAACATCTTTAAGGGTTTTGAAATTTCTTATACTGATTTCTCTAATCATATTTAAAATTTTAAAGGAAAAAATTTTATTTATCTGCTGTGTCTAGGAATTCTAAAATCATTTATTTTTCACCCTTTAAATAAAGCTTCGCCCTAATAAAATCAATAATCTCAAAAAAGTTTTTATAAGTTTGTGTCTAATAATTAATACCCCCCGTCTTAGATAAAACGCAATCTATTTAATTAAAGACCTTACAACTTCCTCATCATCAAAATGATATTTTATTCCCTTGATTTCTTGATATGTTTCATGACCTTTTCCTGCAATTAAAATAACATCATCTTCATTTGAAATGGAAATTGCAAGTTCTATTGCTTTTTTTCTGTCTATTTCAATAATGTGAGCCTTATCAATACCTTCTTCTATATCTCTAATAATATCCATAGGGTCTTCATCTCTTGGATTATCGCTTGTTAAAATAATAATATCAGCTATTTGTGAAACTTTTCCCATAATTGGTCTTTTTAAATGATCTCTATTTCCACCTGCTCCAAAAACCAAAATAATTTTTTTATTATAAACACTTTTTAATGTTTTCAAAACCCTTTCAAGAGCATCAGGTGTATGAGCATAATCAATAAATACATTTTTTATTTTTTGTAATCTTCCTTTTGGTGGTTTAACGTTTCTTAAAACATCAATAATTTTATTAATGTCAAATCCAATTGAATTCAATATGGAAAATGAGCAAAGTAAATTATAAGCATTAAATTCACCTATGAAGTTTTCATTTTCAATAATTTTATCAAAAACTTTTATTTTTAAACCATTTTTTGAATTTTCAATAATCTCTCCTTTTATATTAGCATTTTTATAAAATCCATATGTTATTGCTTTACCCTTACAGGCATTTATGAAATAAGGACTATTCTCATCATCTAAATTTATAATACCAATAGCATTTTCATTTAACATTCTAAATAATTTGAGTTTTGCTTCTCTGTAATTTTCAAATGTTTTGTGAAAATCAAGATGATCTATCGTTAAATTTGTAAAAACTGCTATTTTGAAATTAACATCATCAACTCTATTTAGTGCTAATGAATGACTTGAAACTTCCATTACAAGAAATTCACCATTATTTTTTAGAATTTCAAACATGTACCTTTGTAAATCTAAGGATTGAGGCGTTGTTAATTTTGGCACTTCTTTTCTTGAAATTAAATCATTTATTATTGTTCCAAGAAGAGCAGTTTTATGTCCCAATAGATTTAAAGCTTGATAAGTTATATAGGTTGTTGTAGTTTTTCCATTCGTTCCTGTAATTCCTATTACAAATAAATTTTTTGAGGGATAATTGTAAAATTTTGCTGAAATTTTTGAAAGTTCAATTCTTGAATTTTCAACAATTACTTGATTAACCTTTACATCTAACTTTCTTTCAACAACAATAGCTTTTGCTCCATTATTGATTGCTTCATATACAAAATCATGACCATCAAACTTTTCTCCCTTTATTGCAAAAAAGACATAATTTTCTTTTACTTCTTTGCTATTATAGGCAATTCCTTCAACTATAAAATCTTCAAAGTTTTCAATTTTATAACCTTCAAATAATTCTGAGAACTTCAAAGTTGTTTATAAAGAATTACAAGGATAAGCCCAAAAATTAACATTATTAAAGAAAATGAAAACATTAAGGAAAGTGAGAAATTGAAAGCAACTAAATCAACTTTTAAGTTTTCTATTCCAAATCTGATTTTGTGAGTTAAAAATTCACTTGCAGGGTGAGGAGGAAAGTATCTGTTTATTGACCAATCTAAGATAGTTCCTATAATAATACCGATTATAAATACAACAAAATAAGATTTTACTGATTTCAAAGATGCCCGGGGAGGGACTCGAACCCTCACGCCCCTTTCGGGGCCCAGGATTTTAAGTCCTGTGCGTCTTCCGATTCCGCCACCCGGGCAAGTTTTAAAATTTTAAAGGATAGAGCTTAATTTATGAAAAATTTAATGGGGGCGCCAGGAAGCTTAAATATCCTTTAAAATTTTAATTATGAGGAAGCCTTCTATATTATTAATTTTCGTTATATCCTGTGCTAAAAGTAGTATGGAGAAATTTTGGCAAGATGGGAATCCTTTACCTTACAGCGTTGCAAATTTTGGATGGACATCAGACTTAAATGGTTTTTATATATTTGGAGGAGATACAAGCTTTAATGATTATTCAACTTCAAGAATGATTATTTATAATAATAATTCTTATCAAATTTCTGAAACTTTAATAGCTCCTATTCACTTAAAAAATTCCTGTATCGCTATTTATAATAATAAAGTTTATATTTTTGGGGGTTATATTGCTAATAGTCCGACGAATTATTTCTTTTCTTATGATTTAAATACAAAAACTTATCAAGATTTAGGAAATTTGCCTTTTGATGCAGGAGGATGTTTTGCTCTTACTTTGAATAATAAAATTTACATTATTGTTGGTGCAAATACTTCTTCGTTTTATGAATTCAATCCTACAAATAATTCGTTTAATCAAAAGGCATCATTAAAATATAGTAGAGATGGGGCTTGTGCAGTTGTTTTAAATGGACAAATTTATGTCATTGGAGGAGGAAATGATAAGCTTGAGGCTTATGATATTACAACGAACGCTTGGATTGAAAAGAAAAATTTAGATATTAGTTTAAAAAATCATACATGTTCAGTTTTAGATAATAATGTATATGTTTTTGGAGGTCAAACATCTTCAAATACTATTTCTTCAAAGGTTTTTAAATACGATCCTAATAGTGATACTTGGACATATATAACTGATATGAAAACACCAAGAAAAGGGCTTGGTTCAGCAGTAATAGGAAATGAAATTTATATATTTGGTGGTATTGATGATAACAATAACTTTACAAATAAAGTAGAGATATTTAAGGTTTCTCCTATTGTTTTTTAATTCAGTTTTAAATTTAATTAATATCTTACTTGGTTTTTTAAATTTGAAAGTTCTTTTTACTTTTTTAGATTTAAAAACATTAGATAATTTCTTTTTAATTCAGTCAATATCACTTTCAATTTCAAGTATATTTGTTGTTAGTTTTGAAACAACTTTTCAAAATTTCATTCCAAAGATGAATGATAAAGATAGTAAAATTTTACTTACAAAATCATTAATTTTGACTTTTTGTTTTTATATAATTTTTTCCATTTTTAATTTTAAAATTTTTCTTTTTTTCCCCTATGCTATTTTTCCAATTTTTTTAAGTTATCTTTATGCTATTAAAAAATTTACAATCTCTAATATAATAAATGCCCTTTCAATTATTTCAACAACTTTTTTCATTTTCCTTATCAAACCAAAAGAAATAAAATTAGTTATTCTTATATATTTCTTCGTTTATTTAGTGTTTTGCTTATTTTTGATTGTCTTAATAAGACCACCTTTGACTTTTAAAAAAGAAATTATAATTCAAATAAAAGATTATTATAAATTCTCATTCCTTTCATCACTAACAAGCCCTATATATAGATATTTAGATAGATTTATTCTTGGATTTTTTGGGAATGTTGGTGATGTTTCAGGATTTGTGCTAATCAGAAGAATTGATAATTTCATTAGGCAAGTTTTAAATGCACCATTATCAATAGCGCTTGTAAATATAAGTTCAAATCCAAATTATTTCAATAATTTTTTTAGAAAGTATTTAATTTTTTCATTTTTTCTCTTTATTGTTGAATTAGTTTTAGGATATTTTATTCTTCTCATTATTGGAGGTAAAATTTTTTTAAAATTTTATTTTTCATTAATTTTGTTCTCTTTTTCATTTCTAATTTCTGCTATTTTTTCAGTTTTCATATTAAAAGAAAGAGTTCTTAACAATCCAAAACCATTTTTCATTTATAATATCTCATTTGTAGTTTTTTACTTTCTTTTCTCTATAATTTTATTTAAATTTTTTAATTATAATGGTATTGCATTAGCTTTTCTTTTAAGCACAGTAATTTCAAGTTTAATTAGTATGAGCTTTAAAATTTAAAAATGCCTATTTTAATCATAGTTCTTTTAATTTTAGGATGTAAAAAGAAAGATCTTGTAGAATCTTGTCAAGAACCATCCCAACAAAATATGTCAGGCGTTTGGAAGGGTTCATGGAAGCTACCACCTGATCCGCCTTACAATAGCCAAACAGGTCAGATCTGCTCTAAAATTAATCAAAATGGAAATTTGTTAAATGGAAAATTGTACGATATGGACAATTCAAGTCAATTTTTTGATAGTATTGATATAAAAGGGACAATATGTGGTTCTTCATTGAAATTGCAAACTGATACGATGACATTTATAATTAAAATTGTTGCTAAGTTTAATGGAAGTGTAATAAATGATAGCTCATATGGAACATTTAGAATATATTCAGAAAATAATTATGAAAGTCAAGATGGAACTTGGTGGATGAAAAAAGATACTGCCAATGCTTGTAAATGATATTTATTATAATTCAACAAGTTTTGGAAGGTGCTAAACCACTATTTGAAATAAAGAACACTAATCCATATAATTTATTTGAAAAAAAACCGAATTATATTCAGTTTTTCAAATATAAAAACAATTACATAATGGAAGGTTATTTTTTCAACGATGAAAATCATTTTTTAAAGCAATTAATTATTTTGGATAGTTTAAGTTATTTTAAAATTGTTCAAAACTATTCAAGAAAACAAAGTTTTTTAATACACTATTTAACTTCGCAAGCTTTAATTTCTTATATATTTTATTCTGATTTTGCTAATGTTATTGAAATTCCTGAAAGTTTTGTAAAACCTTTAAGAGTTTATTTTCCTTTAATTTGGACGAGTTTTAGTTATATTTTAAGCTTGAAGTTTTCACCAATTACTTCTTCTATGGTTTATTCTTCAACTTCTTGTGCAATTATTTCTTATTTAAAAAACTATTTAGTTCTTGATATTTATGACAGAATTGTTTGGAGTATGATTGAAAATAACTTTTGTTTTATCACTTCGTACTACATAAAACCTAAAATACCAAATATAACGCGTGGAATTTTTTTAATATTTTTGTTTTATTATAATTATTATAGCTTTGAAAACAATTTATTTGATATAAAGAGTTCTTTTAATAGTTCTCTAATAAATGCTTTGAATTTGTTTTTATCTTATTTTGAAAGAAAATCAACAAATGGTGATGTTTTTTTTGAAGGTTTCTCATCATTTTCTTTTGGTTATAGCTTTTATAATTTAACAAAGAATTATAGGTATTCAGCAATAGCATCTAATTTAGGTTATTTAACAGGCTTTATTCTTTCCCAAAAGAATGATTTATCACTTTCAAAATCATTAGCAATTATTATTTCAACTTTAATTTTTACTTATACAATTTCAGGAACACTAAGTAATTATGAAAAAGAAGTTTATAACTTCTTGCCTGTTATTCTTTATTTAGATTACTTTCTATTTAGCAAAATTAAAATTTAAATGCTCTGTCCCATAAAATCAATAATTTTATTCTAAATTCAATATCTTTTTTATTATTTCATAGTGATTTTTAATTTCGTTATCATCAGGTTTCTTTTCATAGGCTTGCTTGATGTACTTAAAAGCTTCTTCGTATTGACCTTTTTTAAATAATGCCCAGCCATAAGAATCTAATATAGATGCATCGTTTGGATTTAAAGAAATTGCCTTCTTTATTAATTCAAATCCTTTATTTATGTCTATATTTTCATTAACTAACATATATCCATAATTATTATAAACCATTGAAGCAAAAATGATAAACTGTTTATCAGTTGTTGTATCAATTATTTCCTGAATGATTTTTATCGTTTCTTCATAATAATATTGTGCTTTTTGGAAATCACCTTCTTTATTATATTCTTCTGCCAATTCAAAATATGCTGAATAATCTTCTGGTTTTCTTTTAGTATATTCAATTAGAACCTCCTTTGCTTTTTTTTGAAATCCTATCCTTTTATAAAAATTTGAAAGTTCTCTATATCTTGATAAATTATCTTTATCATAATCAACTGCAAGTTTATAGTATTTTTCAGCAAGTTTAAGTTTGTTTTCATTTTCAAAGATGTTTGCCAGTGCAGAGAATAATGAGGGTTTTTTTGATTTAACACCTAATGCTAAATTTTTAGCTTCTTCATATCTCTTATCTTCTACTAACCAATGAATTTTTAAAATTTTATAGTCATCTTTGAAATCTAAAATTTTATCAATAACTTTATAAGCTCTTTCCTTCATTTTAAGTTTATAATATGAGTAAGCAATAAAAAAGTCATTGTCAGTTGAATAAGATAAACTATTTGCTAATTGTAAATTTTCTATCACTTTTGAGTAAAGACTATCTTGTTTTTTATCCTCTGCTATTTTATAATAAGAAAAACCCTTATATTTCCAACAATAATCTTCATCAGGGTAAGTCTTTAACAAATCTTCACATATCTCAATAACCCTTTCATATTCTTTATATCCAAATAGCATACTCACAAGAAATTTATTAAATTCTTTTTTTTCTTTTAAAGAATAAATATATGCTCTAACACCCGTTAAAATTGCATTTTCTTTATCTCCTTTTTTGTTATAAATAGATGACAATGCAGCAAGAACTCTAAAATGTAATTCTTGATTTTTTAAAAAAACATCAATTGAACCTTTTATCTCAAAATTACTTAAAATACTATCTGCTTTTTTTAGATAAAGTAAAGCTTGGTCATAATTCTTTTTTCTAAATAAAATTATTCCATAATTTACAAGATTTTCTAAATTTGATGTATCCATTTCATAAAGCTTTTTAAAAATACTATAAGCCTCTTCTATTTTATCCATATTATCTAAAAAAATTGCTTGATATTTGAGAAAGTTAGAATTTTCAGGAAATTTAAGATATGCTTTTTTTGACCAATTATAACCACCTTTTAAGTCTTTTAAACTTCCATGAATCCTTATTATTAAATCATAAGCTGAACTATCATCCACATATTTAATATATTTTTTAAGTAATTTTAAAGCATTTTTGTAATCTTGTTTTTTTAAATAATAATTTGCTAATTCCTTTAAAGCAAATGTATCTTTTGATTTTATTCTTTGTTTTAATTTAATTTCTGTTGTATCAATTAATAAAATTAAAAAAATCACTCAGATGGTTTGTAAAACTTATCAAGGTACTCTTTTGAAATTCTAACTAATTCGCTTCTTGGTAGTATTGAGAGTAATTTCCAGCCAACTTCAAATGTTTGTTCTATCGTTCTACCTTCAAATCCTTGATTTATCATAACTTTTTCAAATTCGTCAGCGAATTTAATGTACTTTCTATCTATTTCAGATAAAGCATCTTCTCCTACAATTGCAGCAAGTCTTCTATTATCTTTTCCTCTTGCATAAGCGGCAAAAATTTGATCTGCCCATTGTCTGTGATACTTTTCAGTTTTACCTTCACCAATTCCATTATTCATTAATCTTGAAAGTGAAGGTAATATGTCAATTGGTGGGAATATACCTAATCTATGTAATTCTCTTGATAGAACAATTTGTCCTTCTGTAATATAACCTGTTAAGTCTGGTATTGGATGAGTAATATCATCATCAGGCATGGTTAAAATTGGAATTTGTGTAACTGAACCTTTTTTACCTTTAATTCTTCCTGCTCTCTCATATATACTTGCTAAATCGGTGTACATATAACCAGGATAACCTCTTCTTCCTGGAACTTCCTCTCTTGCTGAGGAAATTTCTCTCAGTGCTTCACAATAATTTGTAATATCAGTTAAGATAACAAGGACATGGTAATCTAATTCAAATGCAAAGTATTCAGCAACAGTTAGGGCAAATCTTGGTGTTAAAATTCTTTCAATAGTAGGGTCATCAGCTAAGTTTATAAATGCTATTAATCTATTACTTGCTCCCATTTCTTCAAATTGTTGTTTAAAATAAGCATATTCTCTTTGGGTTATACCAATTGCACCAAATACAATTAAGAATTGCTCACCTTCTCCTCTAACGGTAGCATATCTCATAATCATTGCTGCTATTTCATTTGCAGGAAGTCCTGAACCAGAAAATATAGGTAATTTTTGGCCTCTTACTAATGTGTTAAAACCATCAATAGCAGAAATTCCTGTTTGTATAAAGTCAGATGGTTTTTCCCTTGCGACAGGGTTTATTGGAGAACCTATGATTGGTAGCTTCTTTTCGGGTATAACTGGACCAAGGTCATCAATTGGTTCTCCTCTTCCATTGAATATTCTTCCAATCATATTTCTACTTACTCCAAAACGAATAACATCTTCAACTAATTTTATTTTACATGTTTTAACATCAAGTCCAAGTGTTCCTTCAAGAACTTGAATGACTGCAAATTCTTCTGTAACTTCAAGAACTTGACCACTTCTTTTAATACCCGTTTCAGTTTCTATTTCAACTAAAGCTCCATAAGAAAGTTCCTTAGCATTTTTTACTATTAATAGAGGTCCAGATATGTAATCAACGGATGTCCATTCTTTAATAGATAAGTCAGTCATATTGAAAATTTTAAAGGGTAAATAATTTACTTTTCAGCTAAATCGGTTTTTTACCACTTACCTGCTTTGTTTAATAATTCTAAAATTATTTATTTTTCTTTATTTCCCCACCCACCCTAAAAATAAGCCTTCGGCTTATAAAAGCCCCTATTTTTTTTCAGGAGGCTTTGCCCCCTTATTAACCCCCATAAAATCAATAGGGACTTAAAATATCTATAAAAAATTATCTATGCTAACTTCAAAAACTTCTTTAAAAATTCTTTCATTAAGAAGTGTTGAATAAATTTTTCCATTTTTCATAATAATAAAATCTTTAAAATACTTAATTGCTAAATGAATATCGTGAATTGTTAAAATAACTGTCTTGTTAATTTGATTTAGGTAATTTAAGAGTTTTATTTGGAAGTAAGGATCCAAGTGAGATAATGGTTCGTCAAGTATTAAAATTTTTGAATCTGAATTAATAACTCTACTTAACCTAACTCTTTGAATTTCTCCACTTGAAAGTTCATCTAATTTTTTGTTTAATAGGTTTGATATTTCAAAAATATCATATTTTAGTTTTATATTTGCTAAATTTAAATATGTTTTAACTTTTATGCTTGGGCAATATTCAACTTGTAATAAAAAAGAACAAAGTCTTGTAAGTTCTTTTTGACTAATTTCACTTAATTCTTTATTAAATAATTTTATAGAGCCTTCATAATTTAACATTTTTAGTAGGGTTTTTATAAGTGTGCTTTTACCACTTCCATTCGGACCTAAAATGGCAATTTTCTGTCCTTCGTAAATTTCTAAATTACCTATATGAATTTTAAAATTTTTATAACCTGAAATAACATTTTTTAATTTTAACAATGCTTATATTTCTTTTCCGTGTTTAAAAATTTTACCTTCCATAAGAAAAATAACATCTTCACATATATTAGTACATAAATCTGCTATTCTTTCAAGATTTTGAATAATGTTTATTGTCTTTATACCACTATCAACAAGATTTGAATTTTCCGTCATTAAACTGACAATTTTGTTAATCAGCTCATTTCTTAAATTATCAATTTCTTTGTCACCATTTAAAACTTCTCTTGCTATAACTAAATCATTATTCCTATATGAATTTATTGATTTTTGAAAGACATTGAAAACCTTTTCAAACAATTCATCAATACTAATAATAACATTATCCTTTATTAGATAAAAGTCTCTTGCTATATTTTCAATATGGTCTGCTATTCTCTCTAAATCATTATTTACTTTAATAGCGGTTATGATTTTTCTTAAATCCATGGCTTCTGGTTGATACAATGCTAATATCCTTATTGCGAAAAATTCAATTTCAATTTCACTTTGATTAACACTATCTTCAAGTTTTAAAATTTCTTCATAATTATGACAATGTAAAAACATATTTTTTATAATATCTGACATCTGAAAAATTTTCTCTTCAAGTTCTTTCAATTCATCAGAAAGGGGTTTTCTCATCCAAACCTTCCTGTTATATAATCTTCTGTTAGCTTTTGTTTAGGTCTAGTAAATATATCATCGGTTTTTCCATATTCTATAATTTCTCCAAGGTACATAAAAGCTGTCCAGTCAGATACCCTTGCTGCTTGTTGCATATTATGAGTTACAATAACGATTGTCATTTTTTTACCAAGTTCCCTTATAAGTTCTTCAATTTTGGCAGTAGATATTGGGTCAAGGGCACTTGTTGGCTCATCAAATAATAAGACTTCTGGTTCAACCGCAATAGCCCTTGCTATACATAGTCTTTGTTGTTGTCCGCCTGATAATGATAAGGCATTTTTGTTTAATTTGTCTTTTACCTCATCAAATAAATATGCGTCTTTTAGTGCTTTTTCAACCCTATCTTTAATTTCAGTTTTATTTTTTATTCCTTTAAGTTTAAGACCAAATGCGACATTATCAAAAATTGACATATTAAAAGGGGTTGGTTTTTGAAAAACCATTCCTATTCTCATTCTTAAACTTATGACATTTATATTATTTTTTAAAATATTTTCATTATCAAAAATAATTTCACCTTCATATTTCGTATTTGGATATAAATCGTGTATCCTATTTAAACATCTTAAAAATGTAGTTTTACCACATCCTGATGGACCAATTAGAGCGGTTATTTTGTTCTCAAAAATTTTCAAATTTATGTTTTTAAGAACTTTTAAATTACCATAATAAAAATTTAAATTTTTGACCTCTATTTTGATATTTTCCATAAAGCTGAAATTTTAAAGGACTTTCTAAAATATGTGTATAATAAATTTTGAAACTATTCAAGGCGTATTAAAATAGACTTTAAAATTTTCGTCTATGCTTTGGATAACCAACCTTTTTCCAAAGATAGGTTCATCTTATGGCAAAGAAGTAGATAATTTATTTTGGTTTATTTTTTGGATTTCACTATTTTTCTTTTTAATTGTTCAAATTGCTATGATTTACTTTGTAATTAAGTATAGAAATAAAAAGGAGGAGGAAGTTAGCACTGTTGAAGGAAACAATTTTCTTGAAATAACTTGGACAATTATTCCAACGATTATTCTTGTTATTATATTCTTTTATGGAGTTTATGTTTTTGATAACTTCCAAAGAAGACCTCCCGCTAATAGTATAGAGATAAAAGTTATTGGTCATCAGTGGTGGTGGGAATTTCAATATCCAAATGGTTATACTACAAGAGATACACTTATTGTTCCTACTAATAAACCAGTAAAACTCATTATGACATCAACTGATGTAATTCATAGTTTTTATGTAAGAAGTTTTAGAATTAAAGAAGATGCTGTTCCTGGAAGATATACTTGGACTTGGTTTAAAGTAGTTGAACCTGGTGTTTATGATATTCAATGTGCGGAATATTGTGGTTCAAGACATTCAAAAATGATAGGATATATTAAGGCTGTAAATAGAAGTGATTTTGAAACGTGGCTGGCAAGTGTTTCCAAAGAAACTGATTTATCTTCATTATCTCCTGTTGAGAAAGGTAAGAAATTATCTCAAATTAAAGGTTGTACAAGTTGTCATTCAGTTGATGGTTCTCAACTTGTAGGACCAACTTGGAAAGGATTATATAACCATGAAGTAGTTGTTTTAGAGAATGGAAAAGAAAAGAAGATATTAGCAGATGAAAATTATTTGAGAGAAAGCATATTAAATCCAAATGCTAAAATTGTCAAAGGTTTTCAAAATATAATGCCTTCTTATCAGGGTCAATTAAGTGAAGATGAGATTTTAGCAATCATAGAATATATAAAAAGTTTGAAGTAAAAGGAGGGATTTAGATATGCTAAATAAACTTTTAAGCCATGAACCAAGACCTGGGATATTAGGTTGGTTGTTTTCAACAGATCATAAGAGAATTGCCCTTCTTTATTTTTGGACAATAATTTTCATTTTCTTAATAGCGGGTATTTTCGCACTCTTAATAAGAACTGAACTTTTCTTACCTGGAAAGCAAATTGTTGATTCTGATACTTATAATAGATTATTCACACTACATGGTGTAATGATGGTTTTCTTAGTTATTGTTCCTTTAATACCTGCGGTCATGGGCAATTATTTAATTCCGCTTATGATAGGAGCAAGAGATGTTGCATTTCCAAAATTAAATCTTTTGAGTTATTGGATATTTTTAACAGGTGTTATTATTATCCTATCTTCACTTATATTTGGTGCTATTGATACAGGTTGGACATTTTATACACCATATAGTCTTAAGACAGGCGGTGGTGTTTTATTGGCGCTATTTGGTGTTTTTGTTGTTGGTTTTTCATCTATTTTAACAGGTCTGAATTTTGTCGTTACAATTCATAGGTTAAGAGCACCTGGAATGACATGGAGCAAATTACCCCTTTTCGTTTGGGCTTTATATGCTACTTCACTAATGAATGTTATTTCAACACCTGTTATTGGTATAACATTATTACTATTAATTTTGGAAAGGGTTTTTGGTGTTGGCTTCTTTGATCCTACAAAAGGTGGAGATCCTTTAATGTTTCAACATTTCTTTTGGTTTTATTCTCATCCCGTTGTTTATATAATGATACTTCCAGGAATGGGTATAATTTCTGAATTAATTGCAGTTCATTCAAGAAAAAGGATATTTGGTTATTGGGCAATGGCTGCTGCCATTTTTGGAATTGCTTTTATTGGTTTTATTGTTTGGGCTCATCATATGTTCGTTAGTGGTATGTCTGATGTTGCAAGGTGGGTATTTTCATTCTTAACATTTTTTGTTGCTGTTCCAACAGGTGTTAAAATTTTTAATTGGGTAGCTACACTTTATAAAGGTTCAATTAGATTAACAACACCTATGTTATTTGCTTTGTCATTCTTATTCCTTTTTACAATTGGTGGATTAACGGGATTATGGCTTGCTACTATTGCTACTGATGTTTATTTACATGACACATATTTTGTAGTAGCACACTTTCATTATGTAATGGTTGGAGGTGCTATAACTGCATTCTTTGGTGGATTGTTCCATTGGTTTCCTAAAATTACAGGTAGAATGTACAACGAAAATTGGGGTAGGTTAGGAGCGATTCTTATATTTATAGGTTTTAATCTAACATTCTTCCCACAATTTCTCTTGGGTATGCAAGGTATGCCAAGAAGATATTGGGATTATTTACCTGAATTTACATTATTAAATCAAATATCTACAATTGGTGCATATACAATAGCTCTTGGTGTTTTCATTTCACTAATAACATTACTTATAGCTTGGAGAAGAGGACAAAAAGCTTCTGAAAATCCTTGGGGTGGTGCAACACTTGAATGGAAGACTTCATCTCCACCACCATATTATAATTTTGAAGAAATACCACATGTAGAACACGGACCTTATGATTTTGAACATTTATTAAAGAAAGAAAAAGTTTCTCAATAAGGAGGCTTAGAAATGGAGCATATTTTAGAACATAAACATATTGAAACTACTCATAGAGATGATTTTTCTGCTAAACTTGGAATGTGGCTATTCCTTGCAACTGAATTACTTCTTTTTGCAGGTCTATTCACACTTTATTTTTTATTTAGAGGAATATACTTACCATTTTTTCATGAAGGTCAAAAGGAACTTCAACCAATTATAGGACTTATAAATAGTATTGTTTTATTTATTGGAGGATTAACAGCAGTTTTATCTATATCAGCAGCAAGAAAAGATAATAAAAACCACTTAATTCTATTTCTTTTTATTACAATTCTAACGGGATTAACATTTCTTGGAATAAAAGCTTATGAATATGGTTTGAAGTTTGAGCATGGTTTATTCTTTAATATGGAACACTTTAAAAGTTTGCCAAATGGTGAAAAAATTTTCTTTTCTTTATATTTTGTAATGACTGGTATTCATGCTTTACACGTTTTAATAGGTGTTATATTATTTTCATTTTTGTTATTTTTTGCCATTAGAGGAGATTATAATTCAAAAAACTACATTCAAGTAGAAATAGGGGGATTATATTGGTGTCTTGTTGATTTAATATGGATGTATCTTTTTCCTCTTTTATATTTAATTAAGTAATGGATTTTTTAAAAAAATTTTTTGAAGTTTTATATAATTTTAATGCTTTTAAGGAAATTTCAAGTAAGAACTACATTTTGCCATCTATATTATTTTTTATAATTTCCACGATAACATTCAATAGCTTGAAAATTTCACTAAATTACGATAAATATAGAGAACTTATGTTAAATCAAATGGATACTAATCTTAATGAAATAAAGAAAAATTTGAAAAAGCAGGATTTAACTACACAAGAGATTGAAAAACGCCTTGAAAATTATAAAAATGTTTATTTGGCTTCAATATCACTTGAAATTATTATTCTTTCTGAAATAGCAAAGGGAATTTTTATCCAACCTATTATTCTTTTAATTCAGTCTCTTGCTTTCAGTTTGATATTTTTAATTTTTTCAAAAGTTCAAATAAAATTAGAATTTAAGAAATTATTTTCAATTTTAATTTATTCAAAATCTCCAATTATTATAGGCTCATTTATTGTTTTTATTTTATCAGTTATTCTACAAAATCCATTCTTTTCTTTAAATTTTTCAAATTTTATTCCTTATGAGATTGTTTCAAATAATGATTATTTAAAGGCTTTAAGAAATACACTTTATCATGTTGAACCATTTTCAATTTTAAGTTTAATTTTGCTTTCTTTTGGAATAAATAAAGCTTTTGAATTTCCACTAAAAAGTGTTATTTATGGTGTTTTTGTTATATATTTTTCATTTTTGATTTTAAATGCTTTGTTCTATCTAATTTTTTTTAAATGAAACGGATAATTTTTTTATTTTTGTTATCTTGTTCAAAAGTTGATATTATTCCAAAAATTTCAATTAGTCCAAATCCTTCCCAATCAAATAGTTATGTAAATATATTACTTGACATTCCTGATACTTTAAAAAAATTTGATAAGTACTTGGTTGTCCATTTCATTTATAAAAATAGTAAGGAAAGGAAAGTTATTAAATTAAATGATGAAAAAATTTATCAGATTTATCTTCCTGAAAGTTTGATTAATTATTCAGTTTATTTAATTGTTGATACATTTAATGCAAAAGTTGAAGGTATTAGGGTTTATGATGGTTCAAAACCGAAAGAAGGAACATTTTTTATTTCTTCAAGTTATACAAAAAATGATAGTGAAAAATTAGCTCTTATTGAAAAAGAATTAACATTTTATCCTAATAACATTAAAGCAAGAGCATATTATGATTGTTTGAAAGGAATTAAAAATAATGTTAGTGAAATTTATGAAATTTATTATAATATATGTAAAAATGAAAATGATTATCAAAGCATTTATAAAGCGCTATATTATGGTGATAGTTCTTATGAATTTTTATTGAAATTGGCAAGTGTTTCAGATACTATTCTTGAAATTGCATCAAAAAAATTTCCTGATGATATTCAAATTCAAATGATGAAATTAAAAAAGTTAAATGAAAAAAATAGATTTAACGAAGCTATTATTTATTCCGACTTTATATTACAGAACTTAAATATTGAGTGGTTATATAAATTTTTTCCAAATTTAAATTATATTGAGAGAAACAGAAAGTTTTTTGAAAATTTTTCAAATGTTTATAAATTAAGAGCAATGGCATATTTGAAATTGAACGATAGTTTAAAATATAAAGAAAATTTTTTACTTTATTGCCTAAATTATCCTAATGAAAGTGAAGTTTACGAAGAGTGTAAAAGTTTTGATAGATTTTTAAATAAAATAAAGAAAAAGGAGAAGAAAAAATGAATAGAGAGTGGGCTATAAATTTAGTTAAACAACATATAAAGAAACCTAATCTTATAAAGCATGTTATAGCGGTTGGAGGGTGTATGAGGAGACTTGCTAATTATTTTAATGAAAATGAAGAAAGATGGGAAATAGCAGGAATTTTACATGACTTGGATTATGAATATACAAATGAAGATCCTCAAAATCATCCTGAAATGGGTGTTAATATATTAAGGGCGTTAGGTTTTAATGATGAAGAAATTTTACATGCTATTTTAGCCCATAATAATAAAGTTCCTCTTGAAACACTAATGGACAAGGCACTTTATTTATCTGACCCAACAAGTGGATTTATTGTTGCTTGTGCTTTAATTTTACCTCAAAAAAATTTAGATTATGTTGATGTTGATTTTATGTTAAGAAGGTTTAAAGAAAAGTCATTTGCAAAAGGAGCTAATAGAGAACAGATATTAAGGTGTAAAGAACTTTTAAATTTGGAATTAAGTGAATTTCTTAATTTATGTCTTGAAGGTTTGAAACTTGTTAGAAGTGAGCTTGAATTATGATTGTTGATACAATTGTTTTTTCATTTGTAGGCGATATAATGATTACGAATAACTATCCATTTTCTGAAAAATTGCCATCTTACGAAGTTTTTAAAAATTCGGATATTGCTTTTGGAAATCTTGAAGGTCCAATAATTGAAAATGGTAAATCTACAAAATGTTCAGAAGAAAGTATAAAATTAAAAAAATGTTTTGCATTTAAGATGCCAAAAATTTCTGCAATTTATTTAAAAGAAATGGGTTTTAATGTTTTAGCATTAGCTAATAATCATATTTTAGATTATGGAATTGAAGGCATAGAATCAACAAAGAAAATGCTTGATAGTGTTAAAATTAACTATTGTGGAACTAATAAAGAAGATAATGCTTATGTAATTTTGAAAGTTAGGAACACGAAAATTGGTATTATTTGTTTTGACCATAATCCTATTTCTCCCAGTGTAAATGATATTGAATATTCAAAAAAAATTGTTAGAGATTTAAGAAAAAATGTAGATATTTTGATTGTTTCATTTCATGGAGGAGCAGAAGGTTCAAATGCTCAAAGGGTTAAGGATGGAAATGAGTACTTTTATGGTGAAAATAGAGGAAATTTAAAATTGTTTTCAAGAATTGTAATTGATGAAGGTGCTGATTTAGTAATAGGTCATGGACCTCATGTTTTAAGAGGTATGGAAGTTTATAAAAATAAATTAATAGCTTATTCACTTGGTAATTTCTTGACTTATGAACATTTTAATCTTTCGGGTAATCAATCAATTACTTGTGTTTTACAAGTTAAACTAACTTCAAAGGGTGAATTTGTTGAAGGCAAAATTTATCCTTTTAAACTTTTTGGCATTGGTTTATTAAGAGAAGATAATGATAAAAATGCAATAAAAATTATTAAGAAACTATCAGAATTGGATTTTCCAGAAACTAAACCTATTATTCTTGATGATGGAACAATAAAATTAAAATAAATAATGAAGTTAATTTTTCTTATTATCTTTTCTTTCCATTTATTTTCCTTAATCATTGCCATTTATAAATTCTTCTCAATTAAAAAATTAAAAAGAAACTATCAAAATAACTTTAATAGAATCTCTATTTTAATTCCTGCGAGAAATGAAGAAAGAAACATAGAAAGAATTTTAAATTCTATTAAAAATTTAGATTATGAAAATTACGAAGTTTTAATTTATGATGATTTATCAGAAGATAGGACTTATGAAATTGCTAAAGGTTTTGAAAGTGAAAAAATAAGAGTTATAAAGGGATTTGATAAGCCAAAAGAATGGGTTGGTAAAAATTTTGCTCTTTATAATCTTGTAAAATTTTCAAGTGGAGAAATTTTATTATTTTTAGATGCAGATATTGAAATCAAAGATAAGGAGATTTTAAAAAAAATTTCAGAAAATATAAATGATGATGTTATTACAGGTTTTGGAAAATTTGAAGGATATGGAAAATTTATATTATCTATTGTTCCTTATTTATTTTCAATAATCCCAATAAATTTGGGTTTAAATGGTCAATTTTGGGCAATTAAAAAAAACATTTATTTAAAATACAATCCTCATCTTTTATTTAAAAACGAAATTCTTGAAGATGTTAAAATTGGAAATTATCTAAAAATGAAGGGAATTAAGGTTAAGTTTTATGATTTGAAAGATGTGTTTGAAGTCAGAATGTACAATAATTTTAATGAATTACTTGAAGGTCTTACAAAAAATTCTTATAGAATGTTTGGAAAATTTTTAACACCAATTGCACTCATTTTTTATATTTTATTTTTCATATTACCATTTTTAAAATTTTGGAAAATTGGATTTATAGTTATCTTTGTAAAATTTATTTCGGATTTTAAGTTTGGCTTTTCAATTAAAGAAACAATTTTATCACCAATTGGTTTTATGATATTTGGAATAATTATTTTAAGGTCTTGGATTTTTTCTATTTTAAATAGAATTTATTGGAAAGGTAGAAAATTGGAAACTAAATTGTGAGTTAATGTTAAGTTTTTCATTATAAATAAGTTATTTTCGAGTGGGTGGGGAAAATAAAGTTGCTTTGTTCAATAAAAATTTTAAGAAAACTATTGATTTTAGCGGGTTTTTAAGGGGGGCAAAGCCCCCCATAACCGAAATAGACACAGCAAATATATTTTGCTTTGTCCAGTAATTATTGTCAATCACTTGATAATCAATAACTTATAAAATTTTTAGGGAAATTATAGATTTCATTAGGGGGATTTTAGGGGGGCGAAGTCCCCCACAGCCTAAAAATGGGCATTTTAAAGCCGAAAGCTTTTATTTAGGGTGAGCGAGGAAAAATAGTAAAATAAATAATTTTAGAATTATTAGACACAGCAAATATATTTAACTTTGTCTAGTAATTGGTGTTAAGTTATTGATAATCAATAATTTGTGAAAACTTAATAAAATTATTGTCTTTATGGGGGTTTTAAGGGGGGCGAAGCCCCCCATAGCCGAAATATGGGTATTTTAAAGCCGAAGGCTTAATTTTAGGGTGGGTGGGAAAAATAAATGGTTTTAGAATTACTAGACACAGCAAATATATTTATCAATTCTACTTTAAAATTTCATTATGAAAAAAATTTTAATAATTATAATTTTTTTACTTTCTTGTGAGAAAGAAGCTGATATTATAATAGAAAAAAATGGCTCTGTAATTATAAAAAGTAAAAGAATTAAATGCGAAAAAGAAAAATTCCTTTTTTGGGAAACAGGTAGATTGAAATGTTATATTGTAGAGGAAAAAGGGAGAAAATAAAAATGTTGCTTTTATTTCTTTTTGGAAGTTTTTCATTAATTTTAACTCAATATCCATTTTATTTTTTTCCAGCAAGCTTATTTGCTTTTGTTCCACTGCTTATTATAACGAAAAATTTTGATAATAAAAGGACATTTTTTATAAGTTTTCTTTATACCTTTCCATTTTTTTTTATTCATTTAAATTGGTTGTACAATTTAGATGTAGGTAAAAGTCTTGGGGTTTTATTAGTGATTGGTGTTAGTTTTATGATAATTTTAAGAACAATTTTATTTTGTATTTGGTTTTTATTATTTAGAAAATCAAAAAGTCCTATTATTTTTGGACTTTCATTTACAGTCTATGAATGGATTATTTCATATTGGTTATTTGATTTATCACTTCCTTGGGCAAATTATTATTATTCATCACTTGGTTTTTTAATATATGCTCAAATTAGTTCAGTTTTTGGTCCTCATTTCATAACATTTTCTCTTATTACATTCAATTATGCACTTTATCTCTCAATTGAAAGAAGGATTAATATATTGCCATATTCATTTTTTATACTAATTATAGTAATTTTTGGTATCTTTTGGAAGAATTTTAAAATTAAAGAAAATGATTATTTAAGAGTTGCTATTATTCAACCAAATGTCCTTCCAAGATATGCTTATGACCCGATGGAATGGAAAGAGACAAGAGAAGCATTTTCAATTCTATTAGATTCCATAAAAAATAAAAATTATGATATTTTAGTTTTGTCTGAATCAGCAATACCTGGAATTTATCCTCAAAATTATTGGAATTTTGAACTTGTTAATAAAATTTTAAAAGAAACAAAAAGGCCAATTCTAATGGGAAGTGCTCGTGAGGAAGATGGTAATTATTATAATACAGCTCTTTTAATTGATACAACTGGAAAAATTGTTGATTTTTATGATAAAGTTCATATTGTTCCTTTTGGTGAAAATCTACCATTTTATGAATATCTTCCAAATTTTATTAAAAATTTAGATTTAGGTCAAGGCAATTACAAGAAGGGAAAATTTTTCAAACCTATTAATTTTAATGAACAAAAAATTGGTGTTATGATATGTTATGAAAGTATATTTCCTGAAATTTCAAGAAGCTTAGTTAGGAATGGTTCAAATGTTCTTTTTGTTATAACGAATGACGGATGGTTTGGTCCTTCAACAGGACCAAGAGAACATTATTTATTTTCAAAATTGAGAGCTATTGAAACAGGAAAATTCATTGTTAGGAGTGCAAAGACTGGTATTTCTGCTATTATAAATGATAAGGGAGAGACAATTAAGGAGATAGATTTATTTAAAAGAGGATATTTAATTGAAAATGTTCCAACTAATGACTATAAAACATTATATTCTTATATTGGAGAATCTTGGATTTTCGTTATTTTCTTGCTTTTAGTGATTTTAAAATTTCTTCAAATTTTCCATAAAAATTCTCATAACTAAATAATTTAATAAATAATTCTTTTTGATTGAAATCTTCAATTTCAGAGTTTTTAATATAATTTGCGATTTGTTCTATACTATCAAAACACCATTCATATTTACTAACTAATTGTAAAATCTCAAAAGCTCCACCTGCACTACTTAGGGTTAAAACAGGAACACCATAATAGAGTGATTCTAAACAAACAAAAGGAAATGCTTCATAATAACTTGTTATTATAATTGCTTTTGCCTTATTAATAAATTCATAAACATTATTGACATATCCAAAAAATTTAATGTTATTATAATTTTTTCCTTCAACACCTAAAACCCATCCCTCATAATTAGGCAATAATTTCATAAGCTCTAAGAATCTATTTAGTCCTTTAATCCAAGCATTTCTTCCAATCCAAAGCAAAACATTCTCATTTTTATTTCTTTCCATTTTTGGTAATGAATCAAAATCCAAAGGAGAATGTAAAATAAAGCTATTAACATTATAAAATTTTTTAGCCATAAAACTCATAGAAAATGAAACACTTATAAAATAATCAAAGTTTTTAAGCCAATTTCTAAATTTGATAAGTTTTAGGATATGATAAGGATTAAATTCAAATTTATTTAGAATCATTCTTTTAGAAACTTCTCTTAAGCCTTGAAAGTAATAAATTTTTATTTTATTTTTAAAAGGTTCAAAATTAAAATTAGAAATATAGCCGTGTAAAATAATAGTATCAACTTCATCTAGGTTTAAAGGTGGTTCTTTTTGTTTTTTCATTTCCCAAATAATTTCACCTTTCCTTTCAAGAATTTTTAAGAATGTTCCTATTCCACCTCCTTTTATGTTTGTAATATGAAGAACTTTCATTATTTTAATATAAATTCAGGATTATCCAAAATTCTTTTAATTCCTTCTTCTATGCTAATAAATTCTTTCTTGTAAAACATTCTTAACTTTGAAATATCAGGGCATCTTCTTTTCATATCACCCTCTTGGAGGGGTGGAAGAAAAACGATTTGCGATTTTGAATTTGATAAATTTTTAATGATATTAGCAAGTTCTAAAATTGTTATTTCATTATCTGAACCTATATTAACAATTTCATTCATAAAAATATCTTTTTCAATTGTAAAAATAATTATATCTATTAAATCATTTATGTAAAGAAATGTTCTCGTTTGTTTTCCATCTCCATATATTGTAATTGGTTCATTCTTTAAAGCTTGTTTTATAAATTTAGAAATTACAAAATCGGGTCTTTGAAGCTCTCCATATATATTGAATAATCTAAAAATTGTCCAAGATAAATTATGTTGTCTTGAAAAATGTCTTATATAAGTTTCTCCAAAGACTTTTACAACAGCATAAGGTAATTTTGAATTTAATGGTGTTGATTCCTCATCTTGTGGAATTTTAAATGGTTCTCCATAAACTTCTGATGATGATGAAAAAAATAATCTTTTAACATTTGTATAATATGAAAGATGAACAATGTTCTTTATCCCTTCAATATCCTTAAAAACAAGCATAGGATTTTCTAATGTTTGTTTGACACCTACAACAGCAGCAAAATGAAAAACATAATCAAATGAATAAGTGTAAAAAATTGATGATATTGAATTAAAATCATTTACATCGCAATTTATAAATTTGATATTATCTGCTTTTTTAATTCTTCTTAAATCCCCAAATAGTAAATTATCAACACACACAATAAACCAATTTGGAAACTTTTCAGATAAAGCGTTTGCTAATGATGCACCTATAAAACCTGCTACACCTGTTATAAGAACTTTTTTCATAGTATGAAATTTTAAACGAGGTAAAAGATGAAAAATTATTTTAATGAGACTTTTGATTTCATGGGGGGATTGAAGGGGGTGGTAGCCCCCTACTGCTGAAAAATGTGTATTTTAAAGGTTCCACCTTGGTGGATGGGTAAAATAAAGAAATAATCTATATTTTAGAATTACTAGACAAAGAAAATAATTTTAAATAATTTTCCTTAAAATTTTAAGTTTAATGAAATTTCCAATTTCTTTAATTTTTTTAATCGTTTCATTATTTTTTTATTTTTTGAAAACTGATTTTTCTCTATTTTTTCTTTCAGTTCATAAATTGATGATAATTTTTATTGTTGGTTCATCGTTGTCAATTTCAGGTCTTATTTTACAAAATTTGTTAAAAAATCCACTTGTTGAACCATATATTCTTGGTATATCTTCAGTTTCTGCGCTTGGTTATGTTTTATCAATTATTCTAAACTTAAATGTTGTTTTATCGAATATCTTAATGCTAATTTTTGTTTTTATCTGTTTTTTTATTATTATGCTAAGTTATGATAATTCATTTAAGCTTATATTGGTCGGTATAGCAATAAATATGCTATCTTCAAGTTTAATAAATTTTTTGATGGCAATTTCAAAACAAGATATATTCAAAACAATTTTTATTCTTTGGGGAAATGTTGATAGAATTTTGAAAAAATCAGAAGTTATATTTCTATATTTCTGTTTTGTAGTAGTTATAATAATTATATTTTGGTTATTTTTAAATCGTAAAAAGCTTTTATTGTTATCACTTTCAGATGAAGAAGCATTAAGTTTTGGTTTTGATATAAAAAGATATAAAAAAATTTTTTTAATAATAAGCTTTTTCTTAACATCAATTAGTGTGTATTTTGCAGGAATTATTGGTTTTATAGGTTTGATTGTTCCACATATTTCAAGGATGTTAAATGATGATAATTATAATTCTATAATTATTGATTGTATAGGTTTTTCAGTATCATTTATTATTCTTTCTTTTCTAATTTTTAAGTTTCTAAATTTATCTTTACCAATAGGAATTATAACTTCAATCATTGGAACACCAATTTTTATTATAATTCTTTTAAGATATTTTAGGTGATAATAAGAGGCAATGCTTTAAAATTAACATATGATTTTCATAACAACTTCTCTAATAACTTTTAAAGTTAGAGATGCTTTTACATTCTTTGGGGTGAGTGATTATAGTGTCGTCGTTAGAGATCCGAATGGTTCTATTTTAAGCTACAAATCTAACAATCCTATATTCAAATTCCAAGGTGATAAGAAAGGTAAATATGAATTTGAATTTTACGCTGATGGTTATCAGACATTAAGTACTTATTTTATGATAGACGATACTACCAATTTGGATGTTGATATTTTACTTTCTTCAAAGGCTTCTAAATTAGATGATGTTAAATTAATGCCTGATGAAGTTCTTATTGAAGGTTATGTTTCGGATAATGATAATTTAAAACCTCTTCCTAATGTAAAAATTAAAGTTGGAAATTTAACGACTTTTACTAATGAAAAGGGATACTTTTCGATAAGGCTAATTACTTTTAGTCCTTATGAAGATGAAAATTCAAGAGAATATAGAGTTATATCTGACAGAAAAGATATGTCGTTTTCAAAATTTGGTTATAAGGATTACATTTTAAAAAATGTTTTAATAGTTCCTGGAAGAAAAATTATAAGAATTGCTTTGGAAAAGGGTCAAGGCTTTGTTATTAAGGAATATAAACATGGACTTATTGACAGAAAAACTGATGAATATCTTATAAAGGATGGCATCAATTCAAGTGAAAATGGTATTTATCAAAAAGATAAATTAGAAAAAATTAAAAGTGATAATGTTATTAATGAGACTGATGTTATACCGTTGCCATTTTTTGATCCACCAAGTTCAATAAGAGTAGGGACGAATTGTTCTTGTACAAGTTGTTCAAGTGTTTCAGTAATGAGTCTAGAAAATTATGTAGGAACTGGATTAGATGATGAGTGGATAGCTGGTTGGAATGCGCAGTCTTTAAGAGCTGGTGCTCTTGCTTATAGGGCTTATGGTTCTTGGTACGTTTTAAATCCTATATCTAATAATTACGATATATGTTCTACTGCTTGTTGTCAAGTTTGGAATGCTGATCAATATCAAAGTACAATGAATGCAGCTATTTATACTTCTGGTTTTGCTATTTCGCCGTCTTCTAATTCGGTTGCAAGGGCCGAGTATTCTGCTGAAAATAATGGACTTGTTGGTCAATTAAATTGTGTTAATAGTTGTCCTTGTGGAGATGGTAAAGCAGGTTCTCCTTGTGCAGGTTGGCCTTGTATAAGTGATAATGTTTGTTCTGGGCAGGCTTGTTTTGGACATGGAAGAGGAATGTGTCAGTGGGGAACTTATAGATGGGGTAATAACGGGAAGTTTTGGGACTGGATGGCGATTCATTATTATTCTCCCAAAGGTTGGCATATTTCAACACCTATGGGATTTACAAATTTATCTGCTAATCCAACCAATGTCCAACCTGGTCAAACATTTACAATATATGCAAGTATTTATTCTGGTGCTCAAAATTCACATAATCAAATTATGCTTGGAGCTAGCTTATATGATGGTGCTAATTGGATAAGTGATCCTGCTCATGATGTAAAGATAAATATAACGCCAGGAAATGGAACTTATCAAAGACAGTTTACAACACCAAGCAATATAGCAACTAAGTGTTATGATTTGGTAGTTATGATATGGTTTGATATTGATGAAAATAATCAAATAAACTCTCCTGCTGACTTGCCAATAGATAAGATAACTAAAACTAATTATATATGTGTTACTGCTGTTAATCAAAATGAAGTTTCAATAGGAGATTTGAAGTTTTATTTGAAGGATTCAAAACTAATTTTTAGTGGTTATGGTAGATTTAACTTATACTCCACTGATGGAAAAGTTATAATATCTGATGAAGTAAGGGGTAAAAAGATTTTAAACTTGAAAAGGGGGCTTTATATTTTAAAGGTAGAAAAAATTATCAAAGTTATCTTAATACCATAATTTAAAAATGTCCCTTAAACTTTTGAGTATGAAGAAACTAACCTTAGCCACTTTGTTGAGCATAGGGGTTGCTTTTGCAACAGAAACGAGAGTAAATGTTCTAACTCAAAACTCAAATAGATTCGGCTATGCGAACTTCCTCTTGGATGATGAGTACATAATTCAATTCTATCCTTCTGCTCTCTTCAAATTCCCAGCCCACTTCACTATTGAAGTTCCTAATATACCAAGAAATACAGTTTATGGTAATTATGATTATGCTTCTGCTTTTGGTAAATATCAAAATTATGGATTTGGTGCGTATCTTGGAAGAGATAGGGTAGGTATTGATTTAGATTTAAATGGTAATGTTGATTTTACTGTTGTTCCTATTGATCTTGTAGGAGCTATAAACTTAACAAGTGCTTCCTTTGGTCTAAATTTAAGATTTGGAAATGCCTCAATTGATGATAAACAGAATCCTGCAACTGTTAATAGTGCAACTGTAATTGGTTTAAATCCATCCTTAACATTTAATATAGCTGAGAATAGTGCTTTTAACCTTGGTATTCCTTTACAATTTGTTAATGGTTCAAGCAAAACTGGTAATACTAAAAACTTTGATTATAAAGATAATAGATTTGGTTTCTTTGGAAGATTTTACAATTCAAAATTTATAGCTTATGCTTTATATTTAAATAGAAGTCAAAGTTCTGATAATCCAGCGACAAATGCTAACCCTGATATAAAAATTACTACTAATACATTTTCAGCAGGAGGAGGCTTGAATTTACCAATTTCTGATATTGGATTTGGTATTATTGGTCTTACAGCAAATGTTGAAAGTCAAAATAGGACTGTTGGTAATCAAGAAACAAAAACCTCTGATTTCTTCTTAGGATTTCTAATTGGTGGTGAAGTGAAGGCATTAAGAGATAATTTCAAATTGAGAAGTTCATTTACTTATGATTTCCTTAGGAATGTAGATGCTAATGTTAAAGCAAGTGGAATTGGTAGTGTTGGTGATTTAACACTTGGTTTTGGATATGAAATTGGATTTATAAGATTTGATGCATCTGTCTCAACTGAATTAATATATAATGGTCCATATTTCTTAACAGGTGTTCCATCAGGATTTATTCCAAGTATTTCTATTCTCGGAAAATTTTAAGGGGCTTTTGCCCCTTTTTCAAAATGATAATTGTTCATGGTGGTGCAGGTGAATGGAATGAAGAAAAATTTAAAATTGCTGAAAAAATTTTAATTAAAGCAGTAGAAGAAGCATTAGAAATTTTAAGAAAAGATGATGACCCTATAACTGCTTGTGAAACAGCTATTAAAATTCTTGAAGATGAACCTATCTTTAATGCAGGAACGGGAAGTGTTTTGAATATATTTGGTGAGGTTGAAATGGATGCAAGCATTATGCGTGGAGATAATTTAAAAGCAGGGGCTGTTGCAGGTATTAAAAATATTAAAAATCCAATCAGTTTAGCAAGGAAAATTATGGAAGAAACTGAACATGTTTTAATAATTTCAGAAGGCGCTCAAAAACTTGCTAAAACCTTTGGATTTGAAGAATATAATCCTATTACAGATGAAAGTATTGAAAAGTACAAAAAGGCAAAAGAAAATTTTGATAAAATTAATAGTTTGAAACATATTAAAGAATTTATGGAAAAATATCCAAATTATTTCATTGGAACTGTTGGAGCAGTTGTTGTAAATAGTAAGGGAGTTATTGTAAGTGGTTCTTCAACAGGTGGGACAATTTTAAAATTAAAGGGTAGAGTTGGAGATACACCCTTAATTGGTGCAGGAATATATGCTAATGATGTTTGTGGAGCAAGTGCAACAGGAATAGGAGAGGGCATAATTAGAGTAAATTTAAGTTCATTTGTTTGTTATTTAGTTAAATTTGGAGTTTCAGTTGAAAATGCTACAAAAAGTGCTATTGATTATTTAACTCAAAAAGTAAATTTGCCAGCAGGTATTATTGCTGTTGATAAATATGGAAATGTAGGATTTTATCATAATACAAAATATATGCCTGTTGCCTACTATAAAGATGGTGAAATTCAAACAAAATTTAGTTGTTTTGTCTAGTAATTCCAATTTCGGTTATGGGGGGCAAAGCCCTCTTAACCCCCGATAAATCAACTATTTTAAGGACTTAACAATAATTACTGAACAAATAGTTCGGCTGTGGGGCTGAGCAATTTAAAGAACTTTATATTTTTTCTTCTTCAAGATTAATAAATTTTAAATTTTTAGATTTTATTTCTTTTAATATACTTCCAAGTGATTTTAGTGTGTTTTTTCTTTCGTGAAATAGAATTATTGAACCTCCTCTTAATTGGTTAATTACTTTAAAATAAATTCCATTTGGACTTAAAAGTTTCCAATCTTCTGAATCATCGTTCCATAAAACTACTTTCATATTTAAGTCTCTTATTACTGAATCCATAGTGTAGGAATATCTTCCATAAGGTGGTCTAAAAAGGAAGGGTTTAAAACCTGTTAATTTCTCTATTAATTTATTTGTAGTATCAATCTCTTTTCTTATCGTTTTATAATCTTTAAAAATTAAAACAGGTGAGTGTGAATATGAATGATTTCCAATTATGTGTCCCCTCTTATAAATTTCTAAAACTTCATTTGGATATTTTTCTATATTCTTTCCAACTAGAAAGAAAACAGCTTTTATTTGGTATTTATCTAAGGTATCAAGTATTTGTTTTGTCCATGGACTTGGTCCATCATCAAATGTTATTAAAACTTCGTCTTTGCTATTTAATTGATATATAATATATGGCTTTTTAAGTAATTTTTTGTTTAGTTGAGCATGGACTTCAAAGTACGAAAATGTAATTAGTATAATAGCAAAAACTACAAATGCTAAAATGTTTCTTCTTTTTATCTCTCTAATTGGTGGTAAGTTCTTCATAATAGGTTTTTTAAAAACATTTAAAAAGATGTAATTTAGTAAAATATATACAAATAAAGATTTAAAAAGACCCATTTTAAATCTCCTACTTGATGTAATAACAGGATTGTTAATGGTTTTTACTTTGCCTATTTTCTTTAAACGATTGCCAAGGTCAATATCTTCGCCTGTTATAAAATTTAAATTAAATCCACCCACTTTCAAAAATGCTGATTTTTTAACTGCAAAATTACAACCTGCAAAACTATTATTTCCTTTTATCATTCTTTCAATTTTTAAGACAATTGGTGTAAAAATTTTAAAAATTAATGATGTAAAATTAAAGACCTCTTTAAATTTTACTTCTCCATTTAAAGCAATTATATTTTCATCTTTTTTAAATTCCTCAACATATTTACTTATCCAATTTCTTGGAACAATAGTGTCAGCATCTGTTGATAAAATAATATCCCCACTTGCATTTAAAAATCCTGTTTGTCTTGCAAAGGCAGTTCCTTTTCTATTTTCAACAATTACTTTAACAGGATAATTTTTTAAAATTTCTAATGTTCTATCAGTAGAACCATTATCAACAACAATAATTTCATATTCTTCTTCATAATCTTGATTTAGCAAAGATTCTATACAATTTTTTATATATTTTTCTTCATTATAAACAGGAATAACGATAGAAACTTTCATAATATATAAAATTTTAAAGTTTAATGTTGATTTTTTTGTGCCTTGTCCAATAATTCTGGAAATATAATTATTTCTATATTTTCCCACCCGCCCTAAAAATAAGCCTTCGGCTTTAAAAAACCCCATCTTTTGCTATGGGGGGCTCTGCCCCCCATAAAGTGCCCCCATTATTTCAAGTATTTCAATTAATACTTAATAAGTAGTTGATTATCAATCACTTAGCAATAATTATTGGACAAAGCAAGAGTTAGTTGCTGTGTCTAAGAATTCTGAAAGTATTTATTTTTCTTATTTTGCCCACCCGCCCTGAAATAAAGGCTACGCCTTTAAAATGCCCATTTTTCGGCTGTGGGGGGCTCCGCCCCCCATTAGATCCCCCATAAAATCAATAGTTTTATTGAAATTTTCGTAAGTCATTGATAATCAAGGATTTAACAATAATTATTGGACAAAGCAATTTTTTTGTGCTGTGTCCAGTAATTCTGAAATATAAAATAATTCTTTTTCCCCCGAAAAATCAAGAGTTTTAATTAACAATATTTTTCATGCTTTAAAATTTTCAAACATGCAGGCGACAGGGAAGAGGGGTGAAATTCCCCCGCTGTCCCAGCAGCCGTGATGGGCATAAAAATTGCCCCTGAAAGCCACTGCCGAAAGGTGGGAAGGCTCAGGGGTTTTTAGCCCTAAGCCGGAAGACCTGCCTGCATGCTTCAAAACCCTTCCTGCTGGGGTTCAGGAAGGGGGGAGGTTGTAAGCTTGCTTGATACTATAATTGTTATAGATACTTTTAGATTTTTTTATAAAATTGATAGTTTAAGTAAATTTTCAGATTTTAGGGAAGTTTTTAGACAGAATAGTTCTATTATTTTTAGAGAACTTTCTAATAGGATTGTAGTTTCAATAAGAGGACTTGAAGATAAGCAAAATGAAGTTTATTTAAATGGTGTAAAATTGAATAATCCAATTTGGGGATTTTTTTATGCTAATGCTTTACCTTTAAATTTAATAAGTTCTTCAAACGTTATTCTGAATAATTATAGAGTAAATTTTGAAATTTCAGGGGAGAAAGAAATTGGATTTTTTATTGGCTCATATAATAAATTTTCAATGTACTATAAAAATGGAACTTTTGGAATTGAAAGAACATATAATGAAAATAATTACAGATATTGGGATAGTTTTAATAGGGAATATCAAAGAAAAAATAATTTTGAAGATAAAATTGGAGGATTTTTAAATTTTAAGAATTTAAGCATCATTTTTTATGATGGAATTTTTGGAATGCCATTAAGAGGATATGGTAATGAAGGAAGCGATTTTGAAATTTATAAAGGTTTAATTTTAAGTTATAAAAATCATTATTTTAATTATCAATTCTATCGCTATAATTATGAAAAACCCTATGAAAGCTATATATTGGATCTCAATTATTTCCAAGTAGTTTTTTCAAATATGGAAGAATTTCACAAAAGATTTATTTTCAAAATGCCTTTCAAATATCTTGGTTATTTTTCAATAGTTTTAGATGAAAACAATTTCAAATTTGACTATTTAATTTCAAAAGCTTTTAGGTATCATAATTTTATTTTTGAATTAGCACTAAAAAGAAGAATTCCAAATTTTTCTGAATTATATTATAAAAGTAATTATGCAATTGGAAATCAAAGCTTAACCCCTGAAAATTTTTACACATTACAAATGAAATATAAACTTTTTGACATTTTTATAACTTATATTCAAAATCCTATTTTATGGCTACCTGATGAAAATTATTGGAAAGCTCAAAACTTAAATTATTTATTTTTATATGGTTTTGAAATGGATTATAATTATAGATTTTTAGAGTTTTCAGTTTCTTATATCAAAAATAAGCTTTCAAATAACATGATATTGCCATATAGACCAAATTTAACAATTTCAGCCTCTATAAATTACAATTTTAGCTCTTTCTTGAAAGATAAATTAGTTTTTATATATTATTCAAAAAGACCAAGCTATTATTATCCTTCAAGTTTTTATTTAGAACCAATTTTAATAATAGATTATTATAAATTCTTTGAGTTTAAAAAGTTTTTCTTCTACATTTACTTTAAAAATCTTTTAAATAAATCTTATGAGTTTATAAAAGGCTATCCTATGGAAAGCTTTTCTTTAAACATAAAAGGAGGTTTAAAGTGGTAGCTTGGATAGATACAATATACTTATTTTCACACGGAGATGGTCAATGGTATGGTCAAAATAACTATCCTTATATTGTTTATAATTCTCCACCTAATTCTGCTACACCTACTAATCCTTCACTTGATGTTTTATCGCTTGGAAAATATGGATTTATTATTTTTGGATTTAAAAATAAATTTACAAATTCGGAGATAAGAGTTTTTGAAAATGCTTTTATAACATCTACAAATCCTGACACGCAAGTTTTTGCTGAACCTGGACTTCTTTACTATTCTAAAAATGGAAAATTATTTTTTATTTATCCTTTTGATACAAGCTCAAATAACATATACTATTGGAAAGGTCTTGCTGGAATAAAACCAACGAATTATGGAGCGAATACAAATGATCCGAATGTTTGGATGGGTGATAAATTTCTATTTAATGATACTGTAAGATTTGTTTTAATAGCGGATTGGATAGAGAAGTGTAAAAGTCAATTGTGTTCAGGTTTTGATTTAGATGCAACTGCTTGTTTAAATTGTCAAAACGATAATTATAATTATCAATTGCCTGAAATTATTTATGCAGTAGGAATTGGTGGAGATACAAATGATTGGGAAAATAAATTAAAATTTGTAGATGGCAATTGTTTAAATATAGGTGAAAATGGGATTGTTATTTTTAGAAATTTAAATATCATTAACAAAAATGGAATTGATTTTAAAATTAAAACAAATAAACCTGTCAGAATATATGGTGGAAATGGAAAACTGAATTTTATAAATGCTTTTTATAGTGATTCAAGAGTGGATAGTATTGGTGAAATAGATTCACTAAAATCAAGACAAATTTTAAGTCCATTTATTGTTTCTGATACTATTAATATAATTGCTATAAGAAGCAAAGAAAATGCTTGTATTGATGGAATTGAGATTTATAACGCAAAATTAAATGAAGAAATAAAAAATTATGATATTGTAGAAATTTATAATTTAAGTGGTAAAAGGGTTTTTTATGGAAAGTATATGGATTTTAAATCAAAGGGTGTTTTTATAATAAGAAAAGGGAAACTTATCAAAAAGGAGGTAAAAAAATGATAAACCTTATAGTTAGCTATGGAGCGTTTGTTATTGGTCAAAGTACAAAACAAGTTTATATTATATATCAAAATCAGATTGTTGATAGCTTTCCAACTGGAACAAGAGCTGTTCCAAATTATCTAATATCTTTTGGTGATACTTTTCTTATTGTGAATTCTGGTGGATTTTCAGATAATGGCTCAATTGCTTTTATAAAGAATAAAAACATCATATATGAACTTTTACTTCCAAGCTTTATGAATCCTATGGAAGCTGTTAAGGTAAACAACAAAATATATTTTACTGATTTTGGAGATACTTTTAATGATAAAATTTACATTATTCAAAATTACCAAATTATTGATTCAATAAAGGTTTATAAAAGACCAAGTTCAATAGCTTATTGTTTTGGCTATATCTTTTCTACTTCAACGGGGATAAATAGTGATTATAGTTATGACGATTCGTCATTTGTTCATAAAATAAATCCTTCAAACAATAGTGTTTTGAACTTAAAGCTTCGCTCAAATGCTAATGGTGTAAAATGTGATAATAATTATGTTTATGTAATGACAAGTGGAACTTATGATAATAATTTCAATCCTTTAAACAATTCAACAATTTATAAAATAAATCCACTGACATTTCAAATTATTGATTCTACAAAAAATTTAGAAAATGTTTCAAGTTTTGCTGTTGGTAATAATTATATTCTTGTTGGTGTTTGGAAATTTGATAGTGTAAAAGTTTATAAAATAAATAAAAATAATTTTAGTTTAATTGATAGTTTCAAATTAAATTATGGTGGCCTTGGAGGGATTGATTTTGATGGTCAATTTTTTAAATTTTCACTTGGTGGATTTACAGGTGGTCCAAATGTAATTTATGTTTTAAAAGAAAGTGATAATACTTCATATTATTTTATTCATCATAATAGTGATGTTGGAAGTGGATTTATTAAAGGATTTATTAGTTTATCTAATTACGAGGTCGTTAAAAATAAAGTTGGAAACGGAATTATTCATTTCTCAAAAATTCAAGAAATCTATGTTTATGATATTTCAGGAAGAAAAATCCTTCATTTAAGAGATAATAAGTTAAATTTAAGAAGTTTAAATAATGGCGTTTATATTATTAAAACTGATGAAGGATATTTGAAAATTTTAAAATAAATTGAGATAAACTTTATTGGGGGTAGGGTTTTAAGGGAGTCCCCCCATAGCCTAAAAATGGACATTTAAAAGATGGATTTTTTAAAGCTGTGGGCTTAATTTTTAGGATAGGTAGGCAAAATATAGAAATACAATAACTTATAAATTTTTAAGGAAATTGTTAATTTATTGGGGGAAATTAAGGGGGGCGAAGCCCCCCACTGCCGAAAAATGGGTATTTTTAAGCCGAAGGCTTAATTATAGGGTGGGTGGGCAAAATATAGAAATGAATATATTTTTAGAATTATTGGACACAGCATTTGAACCTTTCTTATGCCCTTTAAAATTTAAATTATGCTATTTTTAAATTTTCAATTTACATGGAGTGGTTATTCAGATATTCATATAGCTGATGAGCAGATAAAAAGTGTGAAAGAAATTGGAAATGGTTTTCTCATAACAGGATATTTCTATAATGATGATGGTTATGCTGATGTTATTATTATGAAAATTGATAAATTAGGTAATGTCGTTTGGGCTAAGTACTTTGGTGATTTTTATGTAGATGATGTTGGTTATGATATTTTAATTTTAAATGATGGTTTTTTGATTTTTGGGACAACAAATCAGGGTTCAATTGATGGCTATAATGATTTATTTCTTGCAAAATTTACAAATAATGGAGATTTAATTTGGGCAAAAATTTATAAATATCCAGGTCAGGTTTATGCTAATGAAATTATAAGAGATAGTAATAGTTACATTCTTGTTTCAAAAATAGCTCCTGGAAATGTTTCACTTCATCCATTTGTTATAAATGTGGATACTAATGGAAATATAATATGGGCTAAATTTTATGGTTATCCTTCTGATATTCAGGAATATAGTCCTGCTTATTATTTTGATAGAATAGCACTAAAAATAAATGATGGTTTCTTTATATTAGGTAGTAAAATTTATCAAGTTCAACCTTCATATCATTATGATATTTATCTCCTAAAAATTGATAATAACGAGAATCCATTATGGGCAAAGAGTTATGGTGGTGATAATGTTCCAAGCCATAATGAAAATGCTAGTTCTATCATTAAGTCAATAGATGGAAATTATTACATTATTGGTAGTTATGGCTCATTTAGTGTTAGTCAATATGGCATATATTTATTAAAAATTGATCAAAATGGCAATTTAATAAAATCAAAGGTTTATTATCAAAATATGGGAGCATCATCAGGTTTAAGGATTTTTCAAAACAACGATAAGTTAATTATTCCTTATAGTAATTATTCAAGTTATTATCCACTTGGTATTTTAGTAATTGATACATCAGGTTCAATTTTTTCAAATAAGCAACAATTTTTAATAAGAAGTGATATTACTGATATAATAGAAACTAACGAAGGTCTTTTTGCTATTGGTTATACACTTGATAACAATGCTAAACCATTTGAAGTGAATTTTAATTTCTTAGATAAAATTGGTTTTTCCTGTAATCAGAACATTGATGTAAGTTATTTATCTTCAAACGCCTTTACAAATGTTCAAAATCTTCAAAATCCAAGTGTTGATGATATTACAAATAATATAATCATTTCAGATTACAATATATTACCCAAAAATAAATCTATTACCATAACATTATCTTGCTTGACATATATAAGGGAAACAACTCAATACAAAATTAATGGTAATATCATTAAATTTAAAAATACAGTTAAGTTTTCTATTTATAAGCCAAATGGAAGCATTTATTTCAAGGGTTATGGTAATGAATTTAAGTTCAAAGAAAATGGATTGTACTTTATAAAATTAGAAAATGAGGTTTTTAGGGTTTTTATTCCTTAGTTTCTTAATTTCTTGTCAAATGAGAGATTATTATGTCCTTGGGGTATTTCCTTCTCAAAAAGAAATTGCTACTTACACTGAACTACAAAAAATAGCAGAAGATTTATCAAAAGAACTCAAAAGACCTGTCAGATTATATATTGGTAATAATTATGAGGATATGGAAAATAAACTAAAAGTTGGATTTTTTGACTTTGCATTTGTTCCCTCTTTAATTTATATTGAAGTTAGTGATAAATATGAAATGGTTTTGAAGTTTTTAAGGAATAATAAAGGATTTTACAGAGGACAATTCGTAGTTTTAAAAGACATTGATAGTATTAGTCAATTAAGAAATAAAAATTGGGCTTTTCCTGATAAAAAATCTACAAGTGGTTATTTGCTTCCAAAATATATGCTTTTGAAAATGGGTATAGATCCAGATACATTTTTTAATTATCAATATGAAGCAGGTTCCCACGATAAAGCAATTGAATTGCTTATAAGAGGAAATGTTCAATTAGCTACTACTTTTGAAGATGTTAGAGAAAGAATGAAAGATAAATTTCCTGATATTTTTGAAAAAACTAAAATTCTTCTTTATACTGATTCTATACCTAATGATGGCTTCGCAATAAATAGAAAAATAAAAGGTATTGAAAAAGAAAAAATTATAGAGTCAATTAAGAAGGTTGTTAAAAATAATGGTGATTTATTTTATAGATTTTTAGGTAGCAAAGAACTTATTCCTGCAAGCGATAGCGATTATAAGATATTGTGGGATATTAAAAATAAAATTAGTGTTAAATAATTTATAAAAAATTTTCTGAAATTATTGTTTTAATGGGGGCTCCGCCTCCGAGGCATAAAAATGGGGTATTTATAAGCCGAAGGCTTATATTATTTTAATCTATCCTTTAAAATTTTCATATGGTCAGAACAATTGAAAATATCTGGTTAAGTTGTTCCTTGATTTATAGAGTTTTTCTTGTTCTCCTTTCAAGTTCAATTATTTTCATTTCTGCTCAAATATCTATAAATTTACCATTTACACCTGTTCCAATAACGGGACAGACATTTGCTATATTCTTACTTGGACTTATTCTTCCAAAAGATTGGGCTATTTATAGTGTTTTAGCTTATATAATGGAAGGTGCGATTGGTTTTCCTGTATTTGCTAATTTTAGAGGTGGTATAAGTGTTATTTTAGGTCCAACAGGTGGATATATTCTATCTTGGGTCTTAGCTATTGTAATTTTGAAATTTTTATTAAATTACATTCCTAAGTTTTTTGCCTTGCTAATTTCAAGTTTTTTTGTATTATTTATAGGAAGTATGTGGCTTGGGTTTTTCGTTGGTTTTGAAAATGCTTTTAAAATGGGCTTCTTACCATTTATAGTTGGAGATTTTATTAAAATTTTAATTTTATCATTTGTTCCTATTAAAAAATGAGCTTTAAAATTTTGCTATGCTTGATGTTTTAAAACCTCTTATAACGAATATCAAGAACTTTTTAAAACCACCATTAACAGCTAATTATCCAATTGAAGTAAGAGAAATTCCAACTCGTTATAGAGGAGGTACATTTGGTCTTAGTGAAGATGAAGAAGGTAATATAAATTGTATAGCCTGTCTATTGTGTCAAAATATATGTCCATCACAAATTATTACAATTATAAGAGCAGTTGAAGAAAAGGAGTTGCCTGATGGTTCAAAAAAGAAAATTACATATCCAAAAGAATTTATATTGGATTTAAATGCTTGTATGAAGTGTGAAATGTGTGTTCAAGTTTGCCCGACAGATGCGATAGTAATGCTTCCAAATATTGAAGGAGGATATTTTTCAAGAGAAGACTTAATTCTTGATAAGCAGAAGCTCTTGGATAATTGGAGAAAATATAGAATGAGTTCTTGGGCAACAGGAGAAAGTTTAAGAGCAGAACAAGACCCTAAGAAGAACGAAAATGTTGATGTATCAAGTAAGTCTTTAATTGAAACATCTTCAAAAAATAAAGAGAAATTTATAGAAATTATTAAAAGCGCTTCAAAATCAAAGAAAATTAAAAAAATTTTTGATGGAATTGGATAGAATTATTCAGTTAATTATTGAAAAAAAAGGTTTTGATATCGTCATTATTGAACTTAAAGGAATAACGAATATCGCTGATTACTTTATTTTGGCAAGTGGTTGGACACCTGAGCATTTAGTAGCGATTGCTGAAAATATAGAAAAAGAGTTTGAACCATTTAGAGAAGATGGAAGAGGAAGTAAATGGTTATCTATTGATTATGTTGATATTATTATTCATTTATTTACAAAAGAAGCAAGAGAATTTTATGACCTTGAAGGATTTTGGATTAAAGCTCCTCAAAAGAAAATTCTTCTTACCTTATAATTCCAACGCAAGCTATTAAATCATTTTCAGATAAGTCTATTAATTTGACTCCTCCTGCATTTCTTGAATATTCTTGTAAATTTGAAATATCTATTCTTAAAGCTATGCCATTTTTTGTAATTATTATTAAATTTTCATTTTCAAGAAAACTATCTATAACTTCTATTAGAGAGCCTATTTTTTCATTTGATTTTAAAATATAAACACCTTTTGCAGGTCTTTTTAAGGTAGGTATTTCACTTTCTTTAACCTTCTTGCCATAGCCTTTACTTGTAATTGTTATAACCTTTGAATTCGGTAATATAATGCAACCTGATATGATATTTTTCCCAATTGTTCCTTTAACACCACTACCTTTTCTACTTTGAATAGGAATATCACTTTGTTTAATTCTTAACACTTTTCCATCTTCCTTAGCTATTAGTATATCTTCTTCACCAATAGTAAATAAGCATTTAATTACTTCATCATTTTCTTTCAATTTAATAATATAACTTCCCATTCTACCTTTCAAAACTTCATCTATTCTAACTCTTTTGATTTTTCCAAATTTCGTTAAAATAACAATAAATTTAGCATCCTCATCTGGTAAAATATCAATGACTTTTTCATTTTCTTTTAATGGCAAAAATTGATTTATAGACCTTCCTTTACTTGTTAGACTCATTTCAGGTATTTTGTAAGCCTTCATCCAAAAAATTCTTCCTTTATTCGTTATGAAAAATAATTGGGAATGTGTATTACAAACACAAATTTTATATGGAAAGTCATTATCATTCATAGTTATTCCAGTTTTTCCTTTCGTTCCACGATTTTGACTTTTAAAACTTTTTAAAGACATTCTTTTAATATAACCTCCATTTGTTATTAAAACTACAACATCTTCCTTTTGTATCAAATCCTCAATTTCCAAACTAATTTCATCTTTTTCGCTATCTATAATTTTTGTTCTTCTTTTATCTGCAAATTTTTCCTTAATTTTTATTAATTCTTCTTTTATGAGCTTATAAAGTTCATTTTTATCTTTTAACAATTTTTCATAAGTTTTAACTTCCTCTTCAAGTTGTTTATATTCCTTCAAAATTTTCTCTCTTTCAAGTTTTGTTAAATTTTGAAGTTTAATTTCTAAAATTGCATTTACTTGTTCAAGTGTAAATTTAAATTTATTTATAAGTTTTTCCCTTGCACTTTGAACATCTTCACTATTTCTAATTATCTCAATTATTTCGTCTAAATTTTCAATTGCTTTTAAAAAACCTTCCAAAACATGCATTCTAAATTTAGCTTTATTTAATCTAAATTTCGTTCTTCTTATTATTACTTCCTCTCTGAATTTCACAAAAACTTCTATTAGTTCCTTTAAATTAAAAAGTTTAGGTTGGTTATTTAAAATAGCTATCATGTTTATGCTGAATGTATCTTGAAGTTTTGTATGTTTCATCAATTGATTTAAAACAATTTGTGGTTCATAACCTCTTTTTACTTCAATAACAACTCTCAAACCTTCTTTATCAGATTCATCTCTAATGTCAGAAATTCCTTCAATAACTCCTTCTCTTACAAGTTGTGCAATTTTACCAATTAGTTCAGCTTTATTAACAAGATAAGGAATTTCTTTTATTATAATATCTTTTTCCTCAATTTCATATTTTGCCCTTAATGTTATTTTTCCTTTTCCAGTTTTATATGCATCGTAAATTCCTTTTCTTCCAACAATTATTCCTCCTGTTGGAAAATCGGGACCTTTTATAAATTTCAATAATTCTTCAATCGTAATATTTGGATTGTCAATATATGCGATTGTTCCATCAATAATTTCGCCTAAATTATGAGGTGGAATACTTGTTCCCATACCGACTGCTATTCCAACCGCTCCATTTACCAATAAATTTGGGAAACCAGCAGGTAATAGAACTGGTTCTTTGTACCTTCCATCAAAGTTATCAACAAAATCTACAACATCCTCATCTATATTATTTAAAAGTTCTAATGTTATTTTTTCAAGTCTTGCTTCTGTGTATCGGTAAGCTGCTGGTGGGTCACCATCAATTGAACCAAAATTTCCTTGTCCCTCAATAAGAGGGTATCTCATATGAAAATCTTGGGCAAGTCTAACAAGTGCATCATAAACTGCTTGGTCACCATGAGGGTGGTACTTTCCTATTACTTCACCAACAACTGTTGCTGATTTTCTAAATGGCCTATTAGGTAATAATCCCATATCGTACATTGCATATAAAATTCTCCTTTGAACGGGTTTTAATCCATCTCTTGCATCAGGTATAGCTCTACTTATAATTACACTTAAAGCATACTTTAAATAACTTTCTTTTAACTCTTCTTCAAATTCGGAATTTATAAGTTTATTCATAAGTTTGAAAATTTTAAAGTTGGATAAGTTTGTTTTTTTGCCTTATTTTTCCAACTCACCCTGAAAGTAAGGCAGAGCCTTGCAATAGTCTTTTAATAATTTAATCATTTCCTTTTATAGATATTATCTTAATAATAGTAATTCCTCTTTTTGTTCTAACGATTGAAAAAGATAATCCTTTTTCTCTTACCTTAATTTCACTGTTTGAAATTTCTAAATTTTTCCTTGGGAAAACTTCAATAATTTCAAACGATTTGGGAATTTGCATAGAATTTCTTATAATTATAAAATCTTTATCATCATCTTCCTTATAAGCGTCTCTATGAAACAAAAAAGGAACTTTTCTTTCATCAACTTCCAACAAACCAAAACATTTATCATTACAAGTTAAATAATTATTTTCTAATTTGACAGAACCTACAGAATTCAAAATTTTTACATTCTTTCCTTCAACTTTTATTTTATCACCAGGTTTTCCAATAATTTCCATAACTTTTGGCTTTATAATAAAAATAACATTTTTATATCCATATATTGTATCGTCTTCATAAGAGAAAAAAACTCTTGCTATGCCATAATTTAAAGCAACTATTGTATCAGAAGTTATTTTAACTTTATCAGAGGAGCTTGAAATTTTATAACCAATAAAAACTTTTCTTTCATCTTTTTCCATAACAACTTTATTAGGTAAGGATAAATTTACTTGTTTTTTATTTTTTCTAATAGAGATAATTTTAATTATTCCAAAACCTTCATCAGATTTAGCAATTAAAATACCATTTCCAGGATTTGTTATGTAAAGTTTATTATTTTTAATAAATCCTATAAATTTTGGTTTTATTTCATATTGATAATTTCCAAAATTCAAAAATAAGCTATCTCCAACATTTAAAACCAAACTATCATAAGGCAATTTAATTCTTTTTGTTTTCCTTATGAAAACTGATGTTTTTCCTTTTTCTGTTATTACGATAATTCTTCCTGGTGCTTTTGCAATAATTTTATTTCCTAAAATATCCGCTTTGTCTGATGGAATAACTTTTAAAACTTTGCTATCAAATGGGATTGTATCACCAACAAAACTTTTTATTTCAACTTGAAGAATTATCCACAACATAAAACTTTATTTCTTTTCTTTCATTATCTTTGATTATTTCTAATCTATATTCACCTTCTTTTAGTGTTTCCTCATATATGTAAAAATTGTTTTCTACCTTTGGTTCAATGAATTTTGAATTTATATAAACCTCAATTGGCTCTTTTGATATTATTGAAAACTCATCAGGAGCTAAAACTTCACCTTCTTTTGGTCCAACATAATTCAATTCTTCATAGTAGTAATAATTAATTTGTTCGCTTTTGCTATTATTTAAAATTAAGAGAAATATAATTATTAAAACTATTAAAAAAACAGGAGAAATTTTCAATAAGCTAAATTTTCTTCTTTTTAGATATGGAATTTTATGTAAGTTTTGCTTTAAATCTTCTGGAATTGGTTTCATTTTAACTTTCATAGCCAAACCTCATAATTAAACTTTTAAGTTTTTCTCTTGCTCTATGTAATTTTGATTTTATCGTTCCTTCCTTTGTTCCCAAAATTTCAGATATTTCTTTTATATTAAATCCATCTATATAGAAAAGGACCAAGACTCTTCTATAATCCTCTGGAAGTTTTGATAATAAACTTTCAATCCTTTCAGATAAGTAATAATCTTTACTTTCAAAATCACGATTTTTTTCTTCAAATAAAAATTCAAGTGATAATATTCGCTTAATTTTTTTACTTTTTAAATAATTTTTTAGATGATTTTGAGTAATTTTAAAAATCCAAGTTTTAAGACTTGCTTCATTTCTAAAATTATCAAGACCTTTCCAAATTTTATAAAAAACTTCTTGTGTTAAATCTTTTGCATCTTCCTCATCCAAAACAGTATAGTAAATCATATTATAGACATATTCAGAATAATTTTCTATTATAGAGTTAAAAATTTTTATTTTTTCATTCTCGCTCATATTTAAATTAGACAAATTTTAAAGCTAAAAGGTTGCATTAAAGCATAATAAACTCCTTTAAAATTTTTATGCTAAATCATTTTGCTTGTTTTCAATTTTAAGGGATAGTTTAAATTTAATAAAAGATACATTTTTATCTTTAAATAGTATTGTTTTAAATAGTTTTTGGACAAATTCATCAATTTATATTCAAAAAGATAGTAATAAAGTTTTTTTAAGACCATTAGAATTAAATTCAGTTGCTTATTTTGAAAGAATTCTTTATAATAACCAAAATAAAAACTATTTATATAATTACGATAATAACAATTATGATTTTGAATTTAGTGGCAATGCATTTTGGAAATTTTCAATTAGTCAAAGTTTGGAGCAAGGGCAAGGTATTTCAGCAATTATAAATGGAAATTATAATGATTATAAAATTTCAGGTGTTATAAAATCACAAGTTCAAAATAAAACGATTAGTATTGATGAGATTGAGGAGAGTTATTTATTAGTAAAGAATAATAATTTTTCATCAAAATTTGGAACATTCTTATTTAAAAATTTTAGAATTTTTGGCTTAGATATTAAAAAAAATGATTTATTTGGAACATTTGGTTATGAAAAGGCTCAATGGACAAAAACTGAAATTTATTTAGATGAGAATAATAGAGGTCCATATAGATTTTCCAAAAGTTATAATATCGTCTCAGGTTCAGTTAAAGTTTATTTAAATGGCGAAAAACTAAATGAAGATGATTATATTATAAATTATCAAAGTGGAACAATTACATTTAAGCCAAATGTTATTATTAAAAAAGGTGATAAATTAACTATTGAATATCAATTTTTTGAGCTTGATGGTCAAAAAGAGCATTTATTTTTTGGTTATAAAAATTTAAATTTATATCAAAGAAGGAAAATTTTAAAATATGAAAGTGATACAATTAAGTTTATTGAATCAGCAGGTTATTATCCAAGTTATTATAAATCAAATAATGGGAGTTATGTTAAAAAGGATTCAATTTTTGTTTATGTTGGAGAAGGTAAAGGTGATTATGTTGTTAGATTTTCTCCGTTTTTAGGAGGTTCTTATAATTTTAATGGAAATTTTTATTACTTTGTAGGTAAAGGTTTTGGAAATTATGAACCTTTGGAATATTATGAACCACCTACTATTGAGAGAGAATTAGATATTAGTTTTTTAAACAATCAAATAACGATTTTTGAATTTAATAAAAATTATTATAAGTATAGGTATGGTGATTTTGATTTTGAGGGAAAAGTTAAATTCAATTATAAAAATTTTGAATTTGGACTTAAAAGAAGGAAGAAATTAATTTCTGATTTTCAAATTGATAATAATTTGATGTTTCAAAATTTTGGCAATTATTTATATTTGAAATTTTTCATTTTTGAGCCTTATGTTCTTGATAGTCTTTTTGGTTTTAAAATTAATCATAAAATGTTTTCGTTTGAAAGTATATCAAATAGAAGAAAATTTCATTTCAATTTGAATAAAGATATTTTTGAGTTTGAATATGACTATTTTTTCATAGATAGTTCATTTAATAGAATTTCTTTTAAAACGAAAACACCATTTTATCCAATTTATAATTTAAGGATTAAAAGAGATATTGAAAATGAAGTTGGTCTTGGTATTAGTTCTAATTTTATTAATTTTATAGCGTTTTATAATGTAAATAAACAAAATTATCAATTTAGAGCTTTTAGAAGTTCTTTAAATTTAAGCTTTGATATAAACTATATTTTAGAGCCTGATGTTATTTATATTGAAAAGTTCATTTATGTAGGTGAAGGACTTGGTGATTATTCTTATGATGCTAAAAGCAATAGTTATTATAGAGATAGTTATGGGAGTTATATTAAGCAAAATTTTCCAATTTATCTCAAAGGAACAAATTCTCAAATAATTGGAAATTTATTATTTAATTATAAAAATTTTAATGTTTCAATTTCAAGAAGTAAAGAAAATTTATTTTTTGGAATTTCTTCTGAAAACTTTAATTTCAATTATAGCAAGCAGCTAAATTACGAAGAGCTAAACAATAATGTGAGATTTAAAATTTTTACAATAAAGAATAAATATGTTTATCAAGATGAAAGTTTTAATTACTTAAGAAATAGTTTTGGATTTTTGTTTTCAAATTTTGATATTGGTTTTGGAATTTATGGCAATAAAACACCATTTTTTTATTTTGAATATAAAAGTTTTTTAAATGTTAGTTTTGAGTATAAGTTCTCCGATTATTCTGATTATATTAAAAGTGGTATAGATTTAACTTCTTCAATAAATCGCATTTTTAATTTGAAAAATTATAATGTTATTGTATTTGGAATTTTCGCATATAATAATTTAAGGATAATTAAGAATTTCGGAGTTAATTTAATGTTAAGGCTTTAAAATCATTTCCCAATTTTTATTTCCATTTAAATCTAAATTTATTAAATATCCGTCAGTGTAACCATCATTTGAAATTTTTTCTCCTCCAAGCAAAATAGAATTATTAGATAAAAATTTTGCTGTCCATATGCCTTCGGAAAATGTTTTATACCAATCAATATCTCCATAAATGTTAATTTTTGAAACAAAATTAAAATTGTAAATTAGAAAACTACTGTCATTATTTAATTTGATAATTCCTAAAATGCTTTCTGAATTATAAATTTTTGAATAAAGTTCATTCCCTAAACTATCAATTACTAAAAATAATCCTTTGTATTCTCCATTTTGATAAACTGAACCAACTATGAAAAATTTATTGTTTAAATATAGTGCATTTTCTAATGTATAATTTGAATTTAAATTTCTTACAATTTTATCTAATTGATTGCCATTTTGGTCAAGTTTTAGAATTTCAATATATTTTGATTGAGAAGCAGTTTTATATTGAAAGATAAGAATGTTATCATTTATAACATTTGAAAAAATGACATATTCACTATAAAAAATAGAACCAAAATTTTTATTCCATAATAAATTTCCATCTTTGCTAATTCTTGCTACAAGAAAATCTTTATAATATTGTCCAACAACTAAATAATCACCATTTGAAAGTTCACTTACATATTCTAAATAACAACCTGAACAATCAATATCTACTTCAAATTGAAAACTATTATCCTTTGTAAATTTTATAAATTTATTTCCTGCTAAAACAACAAATCCACTATCACTAACATTTTTTACAATAATTGGTATAACACCTCCAACTGAAAAGAAATTCTGCCAAATAATGTTTCTTTGATTATCTAATTTTAAAATCCAAGCATTTTGAGTAGTAAAAGCCCCAATTAAAAGATTGTTATTTATTTCATCAATTGAATAAATAGTCTCACTACTTTCATAATTTTTTTCTTTTTTAGAACAAGCAATAATAATAAATACGAAAATTAAAAATTTTAAATTCTGCATATTTATAATTTTAAAGCCTATTTTCAGATAAAACAAACAATTTATTTACTGAATGATAATACTAAAATCCTCTTTAAATTCCACTACGTTCAGATGAAACATATATTGAGTAAAAAAGAAATCAGAATTGAATTTAACTTTAAATTCCACTACGTTCAGATGAAACGTGAAATAATTTTGTTTCATCATTATAAAGACACTTCCTTTAAATTCCACTACGTTCAGATGAAACTAGGGGAGATGAATTGTGTATAATGAATGTATGAGCTTTAAATTCCACTACGTTCAGATGAAACTGAGAGGTATTTGCGATCCATTCAACGTAAAAAATAACTTTAAATTCCACTACGTTCAGATGAAACCAAAAAGGAGGTGGCTCGCGATGCAAGCACAAATCTATAAAAAGTTTAAATTCCACTACGTTCAGATGAAACGCTGTTGGCACTAATATACTATCCACATAAATAAGGTTTAAATTCCACTACGTTCAGATGAAACTCTTCATATTTTTTAAAGTGAGGATGTCTCTCATAACAGTTTAAATTCCACTACGTTCAGATGAAACGCCAGTCCGGGCACGCACCCTCCGCTCTGATCTGAGGTTTAAATTCCACTACGTTCAGATGAAACAAATAAACAAATAAATGAAGATAAAGATGATATACTTTAGTTTAAATTCCACTACGTTCAGATGAAACCATGATGAAAATGAAACTCTTCTGGAAGTAAATTTTCGTTTAAATTCCACTACGTTCAGATGAAACTTCTTATGACTAAATTTACTGTTGCTGATGAGGTTTTGTTTAAATTCCACTACGTTCAGATGAAACGATATTGAGGGAACTAGTTTTCTTTATAGTTCTAATAGTTTAAATTCCACTACGTTCAGATGAAACGATTTATGATGAAGAGATTGTTAGAGAAGCAAATAAAGTTTAAATTCCACTACGTTCAGATGAAACACTATTACCTGGACTATTTATATGAGAATGAAAGAAGTTTAAATTCCACTACGTTCAGATGAAACGCTGTTGGCACTAATATACTATCCACATAAATAAGGTTTAAATTCCACTACGTTCAGATGAAACAACATTATTACAATTTTTTGTTATATAACAGAGATAGTTTAAATTCCACTACGTTCAGATGAAACATTTAAGAGCAGTTTATGAAAGAAACAGACTTAATTTGTTTAAATTCCACTACGTTCAGATGAAACTCATTATGAAAGATAATGAAGGATATATTTGGTTTGCGTTTAAATTCCACTACGTTCAGATGAAACCCGAGTAGGTGGGACGGGAGCACGAGCATGTGGGCTTCCGTTTAAATTCCACTACGTTCAGATGAAACCCAATACAGGCAAGAATAATTATTGCAGAAAAATTTGTTTAAATTCCACTACGTTCAGATGAAACTAGTTAATTGCTTGATTAGTCGATTAGTTGGTTGATGTTTAAATTCCACTACGTTCAGATGAAACCAAACATGCAATAAAGATGAGTATGAGGAGCACAATTGTTTAAATTCCACTACGTTCAGATGAAACTTGCCATTAATTTGCACATAATGATAGACCCATTCATGTTTAAATTCCACTACGTTCAGATGAAACAAGAACTAACAACAGGAGCAATTGAAATATATATTAAAGTTTAAATTCCACTACGTTCAGATGAAACCATGAATACAGAGCAGTTATAGGTTATGGTTTAACTAAGTTTAAATTCCACTACGTTCAGATGAAACCAAGATGTAGAATATCCATCCGTCTCATCACCAATTATGTTTAAATTCCACTACGTTCAGATGAAACCTCCCCTTTTAACCCCCTAAACCTATTTCAACAAGGCTTGATGCCTTGTAAAGAGAAACATTAACCAAACTAAGTCCATACCTAACTAAATTTAAATTTTCCCTAACGAAAATG
>CBFGJN010000002.1:0-65817 GCA_965649115.1 Caldifarciminota bacterium
AGATTCAAAGGGACAAAACTTTATATGTATTTCTGAATCAAGAAAAACTAATGAAGGTTTTATAAAACAAACAATTGTAATTTATCCAGAAGATGTTGAAAAATTTTATAAAGCCTTTGAGGAGGTGAAAAATAGTCTCAAATAGATTAAAACTTTCAATTGTTATTCCCGTTTATAATGAAAAGGATTATATTGAAGTAGTTATTAGGAATGTAAAAGAAGTAGATTTAGGTTATGAATTAGATAGAGAGATTATTGTTGTTGATGATGGTTCTACTGACGGAACAAGGGAGATTTTAAAAAAATTGGAAAATAGTGAAGAATTTAAAGGTATCCTTAAAGTGATTTTTCATGAAAAAAATCAAGGAAAAGGAGGAGCATTAAATACGGGTTTTAATTATGTTAGTGGAGATATTGTTGTTATTCAAGATGCAGATTTAGAATATGACCCAAGAGATTGGAGAGAAATGTTAAGATTAATAATAGAAAAAGATGCAGATGTTGTTTATGGTTCAAGATTTTATGGGGCAAGTCATAGGGTTTTATATTTTTATCATTTTCTTGGAAATAAATTAATAACCTATTTAATTAACATTCTATTTAATATGACATTTTCGGATATTGAAGTTTGTTATAAAATGCTAAAAAGGGAAATTCTTGAAAAAATAAAACCATTTAAAAGTAAAGATTTCGGATTTGAAGTTGAAATTACAGCTAAAATATCAAAATTGGCAAATAAAGAAGGTATAAAAGTTTATGAAACCCAAATAAACTATTATGGTAGAACATATAAAGAAGGTAAAAAAATTACTTGGAAAGATGGCTTTAAGGCACTTTGGTACATTTTAAAATTTAGGTTTATTAATTAAGCTATGAGAAAATTTTTATTTGAAGCTTTGAAAATTTTAATAAGTCTTATACTTATCTATTTAATTTTCAAAAACATGGATATTAAGGCGTTTTTAAATCATATAAAGTCAATAAATTTACTACTTTATTTTCTTGCGGTTATTTTTGGGTTCATTGGTTATTTTTTTTCTGCTGTTAGATGGTTTGTGTTTATAAAAGCATATAAGTTGAATGTTAGTTTCTTTGAAGCAAATAAATATGTTTTTGTAGGTTTATTTTTAGGTTTAATTCTTCCATCAGGAGCAGGTGTTGATTTGGTTAGATTTTTCTATGCTCAAAGGAATAATTTAGATAGAAGAGCGGAGGTTTTATCATCAATTTTTGTAGATAGATTTGTTGGTGTTATTGCATTAGTTTGTTTAGCATTACTTGGTATTTACTTTGGTGTTGAAAGAATTAGACAAGTTGCCGAAGAGCTAATTTGGATAATGATTGCTTTAATAGGATTCTTTATATTTATGCTAACACCTTTATTTGAAAAAATTATTTTATCATTATTTGGGAATATAAAAAAATTTAGAATAGGTGAAAGAATTCAAAAACTCTTAAATTCGTTTTCTTTATATAAAGAAAATAAATTTGTTGTAATTTCATCATTTTTTATCTCAATAATTATGCAAATTTTTTTTGGAACATCTGCTTTCTTTATTTCAAAAGCTCTTGGTTTTAATTTAAATTTGGTTGAAATGATTTTAATAACATCTGCTATAAACTTTATAACGATGATTCCTATTAGTTTTAGTGGTATTGGTATAAGAGAGGGGGGATTTATTTTCTTTTTGTCAGATAAAATTGGATTAGAAGGAGCAGTTGCAATTTCTATATTATATTATTTTAGTGGAATTTTGGCATTTTCTCCATTTGGTTTCTTAGTATTTATTTTAGAACCTGTTAAATGGACATTAAGAAAAGAAGAATTATGAAAAAGATAGGGATTATTGGAGCAACAGGTTCTATTGGTAGTCAAGCAATTGAAGTTATTAGAAAATTTAAAAATTTATATAAAATTGAATTTTTGGTTAGTTATTCTAATTATAGAAGGCTTTTTGAAATTGCAAAGGAATTTAATGTAAAAAAAATTGGATTAATAAAAGAGGATATTGAAATTAATGATGAGCGTTTTATAATCTACAAGGGTAAAGATGAGATATTAAGCTTAATAGAAGATATTGATTTATTATTTGTTTCAACTACTGGCATTTTTTCAATTTTTCCTGTCTTAAAAGCAATTGAAAAAAACATAGATATTGCTCTTGCTAATAAAGAAGTTCTTGTTTCATTTGGTAAAGTTGTGAATGAAAAATTAAAAACATCAAATTCTAAAATAATTCCTGTTGATTCAGAACATTCAGCGATATTTCAGCTGATAAATCCCTATAAAAATGATTTTGTCAGAATAATTCTAACTGCTTCTGGTGGTCCATTTTTGAATTTATCAATTGAAGAGATGGAAAATGTCCCAGTGGAAATGGCATTAAATCATCCAACTTGGAAAATGGGTAAAAAAATCACAATTGATTCTGCTACACTTTTTAATAAATCTCTTGAAATTATTGAAGCTTATTATTTATTTAAAACAAAGAATATAGATGTTGTAATCCATCCACAAAGCATTGTCCATTCATTTGTTCAATTAAAAGATGGTTCATTATTGGCTCATCTTGGTTTTCCCGATATGAAAATTCCAATAGCATATGCTTTAAGTTATCCAGATAGACTTGAATTACCATCAGTAATAACTCATCCTTATGATTTTGATAAATTAACATTTCTAAAACCTGATTTTGAAAAATTTCCATCTTTAAAAATTGCTTACTTTTGTCTTGAAAAACTTTCTTATTATCCAACTATTATGAATGCTTCAAATGAAGTTGCAGTTTATAGTTTTCTTGAGGGAAAAATTAAGTTTAGGGATATTTTTAGGGTTGTTGAAGAAACCTTTAATAAGATAGGAAATGAAAATTTAAAAGATGAAACACTTGAAGATTTGTTATATGTTGATAATTTATCTCGTGTTATTGCTGATTCTATCGTGTCAGAAATATCAAAAAGAAGATAAAATTGTTGTTAAAAACAAGGATTTTTGTGATAGTTCATTTATTGATGGTGTTTATTATAAAAGCAAGTTTTTTATTTTAACATTAAGTTGTGGAATTTTTGAATATGATGAAAATTTCAAAAAATTAAAATTTTATAAATTAAAGGGTTATTTTTCTATTAGTGATGATAGTCTGTTTTTAATTTCTGATAAAATTTATCTATATAATGATAGTTTTCTGCCTTTTAGAGAAATTAATAATTTAATTGGTTATGTTAATGGATTTTATATTTTTAGAGATAAAATCATTTTTTTAGAAGACACATTTAAAATTGAAGATGTTGAAGTATTTAAGTTTTATAAGGATAAGCTTTTTATTGGAACAAATGGATATGGATTATATGTAATTGATAATAGAAAAATAAGGCATTTTATTGTCGGAAATTTACCATCTAATTTTGTAAAAGCAATTTCCATTTATAAGGATACTATTATTCTTGGATTTTCAGAGCCTTTTTCAAAAAGCAAAATTGGATTTTTTTATAATGATAAAATTCTAAAAGTTTATGAATTTTCAGATGATTATATTATTGATATTTGTTCAGATAATTCATTGTATGTTGGAACCTCTAATGGATTATTTAAGTATGAAAATTCGGAATTTAGAAAAATAGAAGAAGGTTATATATCCAAAATTTTATTTTGTAGTGAAAATAACTTAATTTTCATTTCAAATGGTAGGCTCAAAAAAATGTGAGCTCTGTCCCCCTGATGGCAAAAGAATTGCAGAATTTTTGGACACAGCAAAAATAGAAATTCTCTTCCCTTTAAAATTTTAATATGCTTTTTTATCTTATTAACTTTACAAGAGAAGATATTTATTTTGTTGATCAAAGTCTAAATTATGTTGTCGTTTTTACAGTAAATAAGAGAGATGATAAAGGAGGTGTTGTAAGATATTATAATAAAAATTATAATCCAAATTATGTAATGTACGCAAGACCATTTGGTTATAAATGGAGTGTATGTAAAGATCCAGATGGTGTTGAAAGGATGTGTTTAGACTTTCCTGATGCATATTCATTTTCTGTTTTACAAAAAGATACATCTACAATTTATATAAAAAAATTAAAAGATTTTCCTGACTCAGTTATTCCCGCAAATATAGATAAAAATGATAGTACAATTTATGTCTTTAATGCAAATGCAAGAATTTTTAAAGATAAATATGAAGAACTTGCGATGGTAATTGTTTTACCTTTAAAATTTCAAATTGTGGGATATTACTCAACGAGTGAGGGTAATTGGAAACAAGTAGGAAATACACTGGCATATTATGGCTCAAAAGTTCCTTCAAATAGTATATTTGTATTTTTTAAAGCAAAAGAGGACACATTATATAGAGAACTTGTTAAATTAATTCAAGAAGAAAGAGAAAAGAAAGAAGAAATTACTATTGAAAGAACTGAGAGAGGTTTGTTGGTTAGACTTCCAGAAAGTATATTATTTGAAAGTGGTTCAGCAGAAATTAAGGAAAGTGGCAAGGAAGTTATTAAAGAAATTTATAAGAAAATAGATTTTTCGAAAATTAAGGAATTGAGAGTAGAAGGACATACTGATAGTATTCCAATAATTGGAAAATTAACGGAAAAATATCCAACTAATTGGGAATTATCAACTGCTAGATCTTCTGCTGTTGTTAGATATTTAATTGAACTTGGGGCACCTAAGGAGAAATTAGCAGCTGTTGGTTATGCTGATGCAAGACCAATTGCAAGTAATTCAACACCTGAGGGGAGGGCAAAAAACAGGAGGGTTGAATTTATTATTATAAATGAAGAGAAACAACAATAATAAGGAGGTTAGGGTATGCTAAGTTTAACAATTTATATAATTAGCTATTCAAGGGAAGATGTTTATTATGTTGATCCTTCTCTAAGGTCAGTGATTGTATTTACTACGACAAAAAGACCTCAAAAGGGCGGTCTCATAAGGTACTATGTAGAGAACTATAATCCAAACTATATTGTTTATGCTAAACCTGACAATTATACTGTATCAAAATGTAAAGATCCATTTGGTAATCAAAAATTATGCGTTGAATTTCCTCCCTCATTCTCATTTACAATTCTTCAAAGAGACTCTGCTTTACTTTATATGGTTCCTGCAAGTCAAGTAAAAGATGAAATTTTGCAAAAATTAAATATAAGTAAAGATAATGCTGATCAGTATTATATTATGAAAGCAACAGCACAACTAATAGGTGATCCCGAAAAAAGAAGAAGAGGAATTGTTCTTTATGATTATATATCTCTTTCATTTGTTTTTCCATACGGATTTGAAATATATAATTATTATTCAACAGCAGAAGGTAAATGGAAACTTGTTGGCTCTACACTAAATTATTATTCAACAAGAATTCCTCAAACTGATATTTACATTGCTTTTAGACCTGTATATGATACGCTTGTTAAAGAATTGGTAAAAACAACAGGTGAAGAGAAAGAGAAGAAAGAGGAAGTTGTTTCAGTTGAAGCAAAAGCAAAGGGACCTGAAATTACGCTTTTAAAGGAGGAAATTAAATATCCTGTTGGTGTTGCAGAATTGACTGAACAAGATAAAAAATTGATTAGAGATATTTACAATAGCATAAACTGGAATGAGGTTAAAGAAGTTATTGTTGAAGGACATGCTGATCCAAGACCAATTAGAGGAGAATTGGCTAAAAAATATCCTTCAAATTGGGAACTTTCTATATTTAGATCTTTGAATGTTGTTAGATACCTAATTGAACTTGGTGCTCCTCCTGAAAAAATTAGAGTAGCAGCAGCAGGTGAATTTAGACCAAAATATCCAAATGATAATGAAGAACACATGGCAGGTAATAGGAGAGTTAATTTTTATGTAGTTAAATGAAACACCAAAAAATTCTTATTTATGATTTTGGTAGTCAATATACCCAACTTATAGCACGAAAAGTTAGGGAGTTAAATGTTTATTGTGAAATTGTTCCTCCTAATTACTTTGGAGATTTTGAAAATGTTATTGGAATTATTTTAAGTGGAAGTCCTTATAGTATATATGAAAAAGATGCTCCTGATGTAAATAGGGAAATTTTTAATTTAGGAACACCTATTCTTGGAATTTGCTATGGATTACAAATAATTGCTAAACATTTTAATGGTGAAGTTTCACCATCTGAAAAAAGAGAATATGGAAAGACGAAATTAGAAATTATTAATAATTCGCTTTTATTTGATGGTTTAGAAAAGGAATTCTTTGTTTGGATGAGTCATGGGGATAAACTAACGAAATTACCAAATGGTTTTAAAGTAATAGCAAGAAGTGAAAATTCTGAATTTTGTGCAATTGAAAATAAACACATATTTGGTGTTCAATTTCATCCAGAGGTTCATCATACTCAATATGGGAAGGAAATTTTAAGAAATTTTTTATATAAAATATGTAATGCAAAAGGTGATTGGAATTTAAGTGAATTTATAAGTGAAAAAATAAAAGAAATAAGAGAAATTGTAGGAAAAGAAAATGTTATTTTAGCCCTTTCGGGAGGTGTAGATTCAACTGTTCTTGGAAAACTATTGGAAAATGCTCTTGGAGAAAAGTTATACTTAGTTTTTGTAGATACTGGATTATTAAAAGATTATGAGAGTGAAAGACTAAAAAAGATATTTAATAAAAACTTATTTATTTTAAATGAAAAAGATGAATTTTTAAATGCTTTGAAAGGCATTATTGATCCGGAAGAAAAAAGAAAAATTATTGGGAGAAAATTTATAGAAGTTTTTAGGAAATTTATTAAAGATAATAGTTTGAAAATAAAATTTTTGGCACAAGGAACACTTTATCCCGATGTTATTGAGTCAAAACGAGTTGTAGGACCTTCTGATAAAATTAAAACTCATCATAATGTTGGAGGACTTCCGGAAAATTTGGAATTTGAACTTATTGAACCTTTTAAATTTTTATTTAAAGATGAAGTTAGAAAAATTGGCAAATTATTAGATTTGCCTGATGAAGTAATATATAAGCATCCTTTTCCAGGTCCAGGATATGCTGTTAGAGTAATTGGGGAAGTGAGTGAGGAAAAACTCAAAATTATTAAAAAAGCAGATATTATTGTTGAAGAAGAAATTAAAAAATTTAATTTATATAATAAATTATGGCAAGCTTTTGCAGTTCTTCTTCCTGTAAAAAGTGTAGGAGTTATGGGAGATAGAAGAACTTATGAATATGTAATTGCCATAAGAATTGTTGAAAGTGAAGATGGAATGACTGCTGATTGGTCAAGAGTTCCTTATGATTTATTAGAAAAAATTAGCAATAGAATAACTAATGAAGTTAAGGGTGTTAATAGGGTCGTTTATGATATAACCTCAAAACCACCTGCTACAATTGAATGGGAATAAAAAAACTCTTTAAACTATCAATAATTATTGTTATTATTATCATATTAGTTGGTTTTATAAAGAATTTTATAAATTCAAGAAAACCTTACTATATTGAACTTGAACTATCTTCAATAAATGAAGACCTTATTCATTTAAAAGATGTTCCAATTTCTTTATTTTTGGAGCAAGAAGAGATTTTTCCAACCTTAATTCTAAAACTTTATAAAATTAAAGATGATAATAAATTTAAGCTCCTTATTCTTAATTTAACAAATTATAACTTTAATTGGGAACAAACATATGAGTTAAGAAAAATTATTAAGGAGATTAAGAAAAAAAGAGAAGTAATATGTTATTCAGATAGTTATAATCAGAAATCTTATTATTTAGCATCCGCTTGCTCAAAAATTTACATGGCAAATGGTTCAATTCTCGAAATTCCTGGTATTTATACAGAAATTTTATTCTACAAAGAACTTTTTGATAGTTTAAAAATAGATATATTTCCTATTCAGTTTGAAGAATATAAGTCAGCATTAGAAGTTTTGACGAGAAAAGAGCCAAGTCCCTTTTATAAGGAGCAGATTGAGAAGGTTTTAAATTTTCATTATAATGAATTAAAAAATGTTTTAATTGAGAGAGGAATTAAAAATCCTGATAGCTTAATAAATATAGGTTTCTTTTATTCAAGTGATGCTAAAAAATTGAATTTAATAGATGATATTAAATATCTTGATGAATTTTCAGAATATAAGAAAAATTTAAGAAAAGGTTCTCTACCAGAAATTAAAGAATTTTCAAATAAAAAAATAGCGATTATTGGTGTAGAGGGAACAATAACAGATGAAGATTATTATAATCCATTTGATAAGAGTAGAACAATTGGAAAAAACTTTGCAAAATTACTTGAAAAGATAAGAAAGGATAAGAGTGTAAAAGCGGTTTTAATAAGATTAAATAGTCCTGGTGGTTCTTCACTAATGAGTGATATAATTTCAAGAGAAATAAAATTGTTAAGTAAAGAAAAAGAAGTTGTAATTTCGATGGGAAGAGTATGTGCAAGTGGTTGTTATTATATAAGTGCTTATTCAAATAAAATTTTTTCTGAACCATTTACAATAACAGGTTCAATTGGTGTGATATTTGCCAAAATTTCAACTGATGAATTTTATAGGAAGAAGTTATTTATAAATCCATATATTTTAAAGAAGGGGGAGCATTCTGATGTTTTTTCTTCAAGAAAATTAAGTGAAATTGAAAAAGAGGGTATGAGAAATTTAGTTTATAAAATTTATGAGGATTTTATAAAAGTTGTTAGTGAAGGTAGGAAGATGAGTGTAGATAGCGTCAGAAAATTAGCAAAAGGTAAAATTTATCTTGGAGAAGAAGCATATCAATTTGGAATTGTTGATACAATAGGAGGATTTTTAGATGCTTTAAATTATTTGAAGAAAAAATATAAAGATGCAAGTTTTGAATTTTATAGTAGGGAACTTGATATTGATTTAAATTTGTTTAATTTAGGTTTAATTGATAAGTTTTCATTTATTGAGCCACTATTTCTATTTGGTGATTTTGTAAAGCCCTAATGGACAATCTTCACAATTCATTTTATGTTTTTTACAAAATTTTTTTCCTGTTATGACAAATAGAGCATGAAATTCTTTATAAATTTCAATATCTTTTGGAATGTTTTTCTCAATAAAGTGCTTATATTCGTAATAATTTTTAAATTTAATATCATGCCTATTTAAAATTCTTATCGTGTAATTATCAATTACAAAACTAAATCTATTGAAAACATACAACATTATACAATCTGCTGTTTCATTACCAATTCCTTTAATTTCTAATAACTTTTTTCTTAATTCAAAATCATTTAAATAACTTAAACTTTCAAATCCACCACTTTCAATTAAAAATTTTAGGAAATTCTTAATTGTTCTTAATTTTGAATTATAAAAGCCACAAGGTTTTATTATTTCTTTTAATTTTTCATTATCTAAATCATAAATTTTTTTAGCATATTCAAAATAATTGTTTTCATCTTTTGGAAGCAAATTTAAATTTTTGAATTTTTCTATGGATTTTTCTACATTTTTCCAACTTGTGTTTTGTGTTAATATGGCGGATATTGCTATTTCAAGCTTACTATCACCTGGCCACCAATTTTGTTTTCCAAAATAATTCAAAAGTATCTTGTAGTATTCATAAATTAAGGAAGTGGGATAATGGTCCATGACCATTTCCAATATCTAAGCTATTTTCAATAGCAAATTGAAGATAAGCCCTTGCTATTCTTATGGATTTTATTATATCTCTACCTTTTGCCAAGTTAGCTGTTATAGCGGCAGAATAAGTACAACCTGTTCCATGAGTATTTTTTGTTTGAACAAATGGATAAACTAGCTCAATAAATTCATTATTATAATAAATCAAATCTACAACTTTGTTTTCAAATGGTATGTGGCCACCTTTAATGACGACGCATCTAGCACCAAAACTACTTATAATTTTTGCACATTCTTTCATATCATTTAAAGATTTTATTTCTAAATTTGTTATAGCCTTTGCCTCATTTACATTTGGTGTTATTATTAGTGCTAATGGTATAATTTCTTTTATTAAAGCTTCAATAGCGCTATCTTTGAGAAGTTTATCTCCACTCTTTGCTACCATTACGGGATCAACAACAACATTTTTAATTTTAAAATCTTTTATTGCCTTTGATACTGAAATAATAATTTCTTCATTTGATAGCATTCCCGTTTTGGCAGCATCTATCCCTATATCTTCTGCTATGACTTTTATTTGATTATAAACGAACTGACCAGGTGTATCATAAATATCATAAACGCCAAGTGTATTTTGTGCAGTTAAAGATGTTATAGCACTTAAACCATAGACACCAAATGCGGAAAATGTTTTTAAATCTGCTTGGACTCCAGCACCTCCTCCACTATCACTTCCAGCTATTGTTAGTGCTTTTGGAATCATTTTAAAATTTTAATGGATAAATTGCTTATGTTTTTGCCTTGTTTAGTAATTCGGCAAGGGGGCTAAGAATTATTGCTTTGTCCAATAATTATTGTTAAATTCTTGATTATCAATAACTTATAAAAGCTTTGAGGAAATTATAGATTTAAATGGGTATTTATAAGGCGAAGGCTTAAATATAGAAATAATTATATTTTTAGAATTACTAGACAAACCAAAGAATTATAAGCTTTAAAATTTTGACTATGAATTATCAAAATATCCTTTTGTTTTTTGAAAACGAAATAGCTATTATTAAACTAAATAGACCCAAGTCTTTAAATGCTTTAAATAAAGAGTTAATGAGAGAACTTGCTGATTGTATAGAGAAACTTGAAAATGATAAAAATGTAAAAGTTATTATTATTACTGGTAATGAAAGAGCTTTTGCAGCAGGTGCGGATTTAAATGAGTTTTACAATAAAACACCTAATGATATGTTTGAAAATTATAGATTTTTGGAATGGGAAAGAGTTTATAAATGCTTTAAACCTTTAATAGCGGGAGTAAGTGGTTATGCACTTGGTGGTGGTTTTGAACTTGCCATGATTTGTGATATGATTGTTGCTTCTGATAGTGCTATTTTTGGACAACCTGAAATAAATGTAGGTCTTATGCCAGGTGCTGGTGGAACCCAACGATTGACTAAAATTATTCAAAAACAAAGAGCAATGGAATATATTTTAAGTGGTAAGTACATAGATGTTTGGACAGCTTATAAATTGGGAATTGTAAATAAAATCGTTCCAACAGAAATTTATCTTGAAATGACAATAAAATTTGCAAAGGAATTTTTAAATAAACCTCCAATATCTTTAAATATAGCAAAGGATAGTATAAAAATGAGTTATGAAACGAATCTTCAAGAAGGTCTTGAATACGAAAGAAGAATGTTTTACTATTTATTTTCTACAAAAGATTCAATGGAAGGTGTTAAAGCTTTTCTTGAAAAAAGAAAACCAAACTTTAAAGGAGAATGAAATTATTTATAGAAGTTGAGGGAGAACTTATAGAAATTGAAAAAATGAAAAATTTTGAAATTATTGAAATGGGGAAAAATTTTTATTTAGTTTTTATAGATAATAAACCTTATTTTTTCAGTTTAAAAGATTTGGAGAGTGGAAAAATTTTTGACGATGGCAAAAATAAATTCTTTATTAGGATATTACATTCTTCATTTGAAGTTAAAGAAAAGGTTCATAAAACCTATGAAATTTTATCACCAATACCAGGCTTAATAGTTGATGTTCTAGTATCAGAAAACCAGCCTGTTAAAAAAGGAGAAACATTATTTATAGTTGAAGCAATGAAAATGAGAAATCAAATTAAATCTCCTATTGATGGTATTGTTAAATCTATAAAAGTTCAGAAAGGTAAAACTGTTAATATGAAAGAATTATTAGCTGTTATTGAAAGTCAAACATAACTAACAAAACTCCTGTTGCTTCTTCTTTCAAGGTGAATTCTATAATAGCCCATTTGAGCAATTTCTTCTTCATGCGTTATTACAATAAGTTGATAGTCGGGATTGTATTTTATGAAATTATAAAATAACTCTCCAAGGCTTTCAATTCTTTCATTATCCATTCCATCTGTTGGTTCATCAAGAATAAATATCTTAAATTTTATATCAAGCATTTGAGCAATAGCTAATCTCATAGCCAAAGATAATGCAGTTTTTTCACCACCACTTAATGAATTTACATTAATATCATATCCACTTTCATTTTTCAAAAATATATCCATCTTTTCTTCTGAAAATTCAATTTCAATTGATTTATAATCTGACAAATTAAATTTATCAAAGTAGTATTGAACATAAAATTTGAGATTTTCATAACTTCTTTTCCTTTCAAAGGTTATTAAATTAATTAATCTATCATTTAATTCTTCGTAAATTTGCTTTTGACTTTTTTTATTCTCATATTCATTCAATTCTTTTTTAATATCTTCTTTTCTAATTTTAAGTTCGTTAATCCTTTTTTCGTTCGTTTTAATTTCACCTTCTAATTTTCCAATTTCATTACTTATTTTTTCAATTTCTTCTTCAACTTTTTGTATTTCAATATCTAAATTTTCAAAATTGATATTTTTGTAATTTTGAAGTTTTAAAAGAATTTCATTTTTTTTGTTAATTTCAATTTCTAATTGTTTTTTAAAGCTCATTTTTGATAAATAGCTTTCATAAAATTTTCTATTCTCTTCAACAAAATTTATAACATCTTGAAATCCATAATCATAAATCCATTCTTTTATTTTATTTTCATATTCAACTTTTCTTTTTTCAAGAACAACTTTTTGAGAATAAATTTTATAATCTTCTTCATATATTTTGTAATTTTTTATTTCTTTTTCCCATTTATCCCAGTGTTCTTTATCTTTTTTAAAAATTTCTTTAAGCTTACAAAATTCCTCAATATTAGGCTCAAATTTTAATTTCCTTTCAGTTTCTTTTAGTTCTTTATCTATAATTTCCAATTCTTTTTCTATTTTTTGTTTTTCTAAGCTTAAATTATTTATTTCTGTTTTTGCTGATTGAATGACAATTTTCCTATGATTTTCATCAAGTGGTCTTTTACATATTGGACAATTTCCATATGTATTTTCTAATTCTTTTAAAATTTTTTGATTTTGAGATATTTGGTTATCTATTTCTCCTATTCTTTGGATAATTTTCTGTTTTCTTTCCAATAATTCTTGTCTCTTTTGTTTTAATTGATTTAATATATTTATGTAGTCTGAACATTCATTTAGATTTCCAAATTCACTTCTTAGTAAGTTTTTAATTTCTCTTCCTCTTTTTACAATACTGTCAAGTTCTTTGGTTTTTTCGTCATTTAAGTAATCTAAGTATTTTTGATATTTTTCATAACCTTCTTTGTGTTTTTCAATAGTTTCTAATTCATTTTTAATTTTTATAAAGTTTTCGTAGGCGGATTTCGTTTCAATTGCTTTTTTGTAAATTTCATTATATTTTTCATATTTTTGAAAAATTTCTTTATCTTTTTCAAGTTCTTCTTCAATTTCTTTGTACTTTTTCTCATAATTTTCAATTTCTTTAAGTTTTCCATATAATTCCTTTGCATCTTCTAAAAACTTTTTATTATTTTTAAGTTCATTTAAAGTTTTTTCAAAATTTTCCTTGGTTTTTATTTTTTGATTATTTTCAAATTCAATTTGACTTATCGTTTTTTCAATTTCCTCTAAATCATTTTTTTTCTTAAAATAATCAAATCCTTTTATGTATCCTTCATATTCCTTAATAATTCTTTTATTAACATCTACGATTTTATTGAGAATATCAATGCCTATTATTTTTTCAAATTCTTTCATTCTTTTTGTTGGTAGTTCCCTTATAAATTCATCTATGCTTTTTTGTTTTATTAATAGTGTGCTAATGTACCTTTTATAATTTATATTGAAATTTTTTAATAAGTAAGCTTTTAATAGGTTTGAGCTATTTACTCCATATAAATTTGTTGAAAATGTTGAACTTCCTCTTTCAATTATAAAGTCTCTTTGATTATTATTCATAATCATCTTTATTAAGAAATCTCTTTGTCCGTACCTTATTAAATCCTCTTTTTTGTTACGATATATTGCTTTTCCAAATAAGCAAAAGCAAATTGCTTCAATTATTGAACTTTTTCCACTTCCATTTTGTCCTGTAATGATATTTATTCCATCTACGAAATCTATTAAACTATATTCATGGACTAAAAAGTTTTTAAGTTCTATTGATTTTATCTTCATTTTGCTAAACTCCTTAAAATGTTTTCTATTTCTTTTTCTTGTTCTTTCTCGTTTTCTGAATCGTTTATATTTTGGTTTTCAATAATTCTCATTACAACTTCATAATATTTTCCGAGGATTTCTTGCTTATAATTACTTGCATTAGTAATTTTTATGTTTTGAATTTGATTTTGTTTAAAGCTTGTTATTGTTTTTTCAATATGATAAAATTTTAATTTATTTAAAAGTGAATTTAATTCAATTGTTATGTTGTGATCAGCATTATTGATTTTCAAAATTAAAATTTTTTCACCATCTTCATAATTTTTAAGTTTATTTTCAATTTCCTCAATTGTTGGGTCATCAAATTCAATTTTAATATATTCTCTTGGTGTTTTTAATAGAATTTCCTTTCTTTTTATATTTCCTTTGCCTAAAACTTCATAAAGAATTATTCTTTTTTTTGTTTTCTGTTTAATAAATCCATTTTCATCATATTCATATTCATCATATTTTATTGCTTCGCTTGAACCAACATAAGCAAATTTTTCTTTAATTTTCGGTGTATGAAAATGTCCAAGAAATATAAAATCAAAATTACTTAAATTTTCAAATGGAATATCAATAATACCAGCTTTTTGTCTTGATGTTTCTTCATCTATTATTTGATGTAAAACTAAAAAATTGATTTCTGAACTATTTAAATTTTCTAAAATTTCAAAAATTGTATTTCTTAAAATTTGTCTATTTGAGAAATATGGTAGTAAATAAAAATTAACTCCATTTGAAGAAAATTTCAATTTTTCAATATTTATTTTTTCATTTTGGAAAATATCTCTCATCTCTACAACTTTTATATTTCCATTTTCAAAAATACTGATTGTTGATAATCCGATTCTTGTTTTGAAATCATGATTTCCAGGTGTTATAAGAATTTTAAATTTTTTTGAAAGTTCAGAAAATTTTTCAAATGCAAATTTCAATGTTATGCTTTCTGGTCTATCTTTATCAAACAAATCTCCACTATGAATTATAATATCAGGATTATATTCAAATGCTAATTGAAATATCTCTTCAAATACTTTTATAAAATCATTATAAGTTTCATTTTTTCTGTATTTTATAGCTCCAAGATGATTATCAGAAATATGTAATATCTTCATTGTAATGTTAATGCATATAGAACGATATTCATACCAAATTTTAAAGCAGTTTCTTGAACTTCTGGTGGGTCGCCATGTCTATCTGTCCATCCATCAGATATATTACTTTCATATGTGTATAATAGAACTAATCTTTCCCCTATGAATATACCATATGCTTTTGGAGGTTTTCCATCGTGCTGATGAATTTTAGGAAGTTTATCAAATTTCCAATATATATTAAAAATTGGGTGATTTAATGGAACTTCTTCAAGCTCTTTATCAGGAAAAACCTTTTTAATTTCTCTTCTAAAATAACTATCAAGCCCATAATCATCATCTACATACAAAAATCCTCCTCTTTCAAGATAATCTCTCAAATTCTTTGCATCTATTTCAGAAAAATAAACATTGCCATGTCCCGTCATATAGACTATTGGATAATTAAAAATTTCTTTACTACTTGGTTTTACTACTGCTTGTTTTTCATCAAGGTCTATATTTATGTACTTCTTTATGAATTTTACAAGATTTGGGATAACTTCTGGATCGTTATACCAATCACCTCCTCCCTCATATTGTAGTCTTGCAATTTGAAATGAAAATAAAAGAAATAACATTAGTTATTAAAATTTTAAAGTAGATTTAGTTCTAATTTTTGCTGTGTCTAGTAATTCTGAAATATAGATTATTTCTTATTTTGCCCGCCCACCCTGAAAATAAGGCTTTGCCCCCCTATAATCCCCCATAAAATCAATAATTTCTTTAAAAATTTTATAAGTTATTGACTATCAATCACTTAACACCATTTGCTAGACAAAGCATAATTATTTGCCTTGTCTAGTAATTAAGCCTTCCGCTTTAAAAAAACCCCAACTTTTGCTTTCGGAGGGGCATAGCTCCCCTTATCCCCATTAAAGCAATAATTTTCTTGAAATTTTAATTGATTATCAAGGACTTAACATTATTTATTGGACAAAGCAGCAGGAGGACTTTATTTCACTTTAAAATTTCAAACTTGAAGGAGAATTTAAGAGCTATTTTTTTATTGCCCATTATAAAGCTTTTTGTTAAGTTAAATATAAATCCTAATTTATTGACGATAATGACCCTCATTTTAAACTTAATTCCATTTTACTTTTATTCAAATAAAAATTTTTTATTGGGTGCTATCAGTTTAATTTTAATAAATTTATTTGATGCTATGGATGGAGAATTAGCAAGAATAACTAATAAGACTTCAAAATTAGGAGCTTTTTTAGATTCAAATTTTGATAGAATTTCAGAAGCTTTAATTTTTCTATCACTTATCATAGCTTTTAAAGAAAATTTTTTAATTCAAATACTTTTAATAATCTGTGGTTTTGGTTCATTTTTAATTAGTTATATAAGAGCTAGGGGTGAGTCATTGGGTGTTCTTATTAAGGCAGGTCCTATGGAGAGAGCTGAAAGAATTTTTTTTATAGCGTTAATGACAATTTTTGTAAAATTTATTTTTTTGTTTCTTGTTATTTTCTCAATTTTAATTTACATAACGATTATTAGGAGGATTTATGAGGGTTATAAAAAAATGAAGTTAAGTAATTTCTGAATTTTTCATCAATTTCAATTTTTTGCTTTTTAATTGGATCAAACATAACTTGGATTGTTGAACCTTTTGCACAAATTTCATTTTTTGAATTATATATTTCATAATCAATTTTAAAACTTGTTTTTCCTATATTGCTAATCCAACAAACAATTTTTATTTTTTCAAGATATAGAGGTTTTAAATAGTCAATTTCTGCGTGTGCTACTACAAAATTATAATTAGGATTATCTTTATATAAATTTTCAAACATTTTAACTCTTGCTTGCTCAAAATAACTTAAATAAACAGCATTATTAACATGACCAAGTGGATCTAAATCACGATATTGAACTTCAAACTCTACTTCAACTTTGATAGGGCTAAAATTTTATAGGAAGGCATAACCTTGGCATAAGATTGGACACAGCAAAAACTTATGCTTTAAAATTTTAGAACTGCCCCAGTAGCTCAACGGGTAGAGCGGTGGGCTGTTAACCCATAGGTTGCAGGTTCGAGTCCTGCCTGGGGCGTTATGTTAATTTTTTTTCTGATAGCTCAAAAAGGCGATACAAACAATATCTTATCAAAAATTATAGAAAATAAGAAACCTATTCTTGGAACTGATAAAGCTGAACTAAAAATAGTAATTTTTGATGACCCTGATTGTCCATTTTGTAGAAGAAGTATGCCACTTGTAAAGCAATTATATGAAAATAATAAAGATAAAGTCGCGGTTTATATAAGATGGTTTCCATTAGATATTCATCCAGATGCTAAAAGGAAAGCAAAAATTTTGGCTTGTTCAAATGATTACTTTAAAACAAAAGAAGAGTTAATAAAAGGTAATAATGTAAAACCTGATATTCCAAATTGTGATGGAGAAAAAATTGTCCAAGAAGATTTAGATTATGGATATAAAATTGGTGTAAGTGGAACACCCACATTTGTCATATTTACTAAAAGTGATACTGCACTAATAAGTGGTGCACCACCAGATTATGAAGTATTAAAAAACACACTTTCAAAGAGGTTCAAAATTGACCTCAAGTGAGCAAAAAATTTTTCTTATTTTTTCTTTTAACATCTTGTTTAAAACTTGATAATTCAAGTCCAAATGTTCCGAATTACAACGTTATTGCTAATTTAGTTAGTGGAAATGACACTCAATATGTATTTTTTGATAAAACGTACAAGCCTAATGAAGAACATCATTATGGACTTGAAGGTGCTAAAATTTTTATTTATAACAATAATGTAAATTATCAATTCAATTATCCAAAACTAATAGATACAATAAACTACTATTATAGCCTTTTTAATCCAAATCCCAACGATAGTTTTTATCTAAAAGTTATAACACCAACAAATGAAACATTATTTTCAAAAACTTATATTCCTGGTTCTTTTCAAATAATTCAACCCTCTGACAATGAAACCATAACAATTCCATCTAATAAACTTGTTATTTGGACAAGGAGTTCAAATGCTTACATTTATAAAATAAATGTTTATAAGCATTTAAGAGATAGCACGAGATTTGAAATTCCTTATCTTTCAAATGATACATTTTCGGACTTGCTTAAATATCCTTATTTCTTTCCTGATAGTGGATTATGGACAATTTCTATTATGGCAATAAATGAACCACTTTATTATTATCTTAGTTTAGGTAAAGGAAACATAGATAATGCAGTTGGTGTTTTTGGTGCAGTTGTTTTAAGAAAAGTAAGAGTTTATGTTAAATAGATTATTTTTTATTTTATTTTTCTTTGGATGTTATAATTATCAAAAAAGTGAAAATTTAAGAGTTGTTTCATTAGTTCCATCAGCAACGGAAATAATTTATCTTTTGAATGCTGATAGTGTTTTAGTTGGAATAACTAATCAGGATAATTACAATAAATTTAAAGTTGGAGATATGTTAAATCCAGATTATGAAAAAATAATGAAATTAAAACCAAATTTAATTATTTTAACTATGCCCTTACAAAAAAAAGTTCTTGAAGAAATCTCAAAGCTTAACATTGATACATTAATCATTAGCCCACAGAGTATTGATGATATTTTTAAAGATATATTAAGAATTGGTAAAGTTTTAAGAAAAGAAGAGAGGGCATTATTTTTAATTGATAGTTTAAAAAATGTTTTAAATGAGATAAAAAATAATTCCAAAAATTTTGAAAATAATAAAGTTTTTTATGAAATATGGGATAATCCACTTTGGACAGCTGGAAATAAAACATTTATAAATGATGCTTTAAAAATTTTGAATTTAAAAAATATATTTGAGGATAGGGAAGGTTATTTTATTGTTAGTGAGGAAGAGGTTATCAAAAGAAATCCTGATATTATAATAATTGCTCATTCAAATGTTAAAATTAGTGATGTAAAAAATCGTAAATTTTGGCAAAATATAAATGCTGTAAAAAATAATAAAATTATTTTTGTTGATGAAAATTCTTTTAATAAACCAAGTCCGAATATAATTAAAGCTATAAAATTTTTGAATTCACAACTTTACTAAAAGGAGGAAAATATGAAAGAGCTTTTAAGGGATATTTTTAGAAAAAGGACATATGACCCTGAAAAAACGCAGTTTGTAAGAAAGCTTGGTGTTCTTGATCTTACGGGAATAGGTATAGGTGCTATTATAGGTGCTGGTATTTTTGTAATTACAGGGCAAGTTGCTGCTAATTATGCTGGTCCTGCAATTGTTTTATCGTTTATTCTTGCGGGATTAACTGTTCTTGTAAGTGCTCTTGTTTATGCTGAATTAAGTTCAAGATTTCCAATAACGGGTAGTGCTTATAGTTATACTTATACTTCATTTGGAGAGTTTTTGGCTTGGCTTGTTGGTTGGAACTTACTTCTTGAATATGGAGTTTCGGTTGCAGCAGTAGCAAGTGGATGGTCTGGCTATTTTCGATCATTATTAGAAAAAAGTTTTGGTATTCATTTCCCTGATATTATTAGTGGGAAATCACCTATTTTTTTAAATTTACATTTTGATTTAATAGCATTTCTTGTAGTTATAGCAGTTTTCATTTTGTTATTTATTGGAATAAAGGAAAGTTCAAGTGTTAATTTATTTATTGTTTTTATAAAATTATTTACACTTGGTTTATTTTTAGCAGTAGGTTTGTTTATTGTTGGTATTGATTTGAATAATCTTAATCCTTTTATACCTGAACCTTCAAAGAATTTTAAGGGTGAAGATGCTTATGGATGGTTTGGTATTTTAAGAGCTGCAAGTATTATTATTTTTGCTTATCTTGGATTTGATGCAGTTTCAACAGTTGCAGAAGAGGCTAAAAATCCTACAAAAACTGTTCCTTTGGGTGTTTTATTATCACTTTTAATTAGCACATTTTTATATATTAGTGTTAGTTTTACATTAACTGCTATTGCTCCTTATAAGGAACTTAATGTTTCTGATCCTTTGGCGAAAGCTATGTACATGCATGGACAAGTTCTTGTTGGGAATATCATAGCCATTGGTGCTATAATAACAATTACAAGTGTTATGATTACTATGGGACTTGGATTTACAAGAATTGCTTATGCATTAGCAAGAGATGGATTACTATTTAGTGCATTTTCAAAAGTTCATCCAAGGTTTAAAACACCTTATATTTCAACAATAGCAGGTGCAATTTTGCTTAGTATTTTAGCTGGTTTCGTTCCGTTGACTGAACTTGCAGAACTTGTAAATGTAGGAACATTATTTGCCTACTTTGTAGTTGGACTTTCAGTTTTATATTTAAGAATAAAGAATGAACCAGGTGGAACATATAGAGTTCCATTTCCTTGGGTGCTTATCCCTATAAATTTGGCTTTAATAATTTTTATAACTTCTGGCCTTCCACCATTAACTTGGATAAGATTTTTTGTTTGGCTTATTATAGGAATTTTAATTTATGTGTTTTATGGTTATCATAAGTCTAGAAAAGTTTGGCGTTAACAAGAATAAGGCACTACAACATTGCTTTGTCCAGTAAATAATGTTAAGTAAAAAGCCCCCCGAAGCCGAAATATGGCACTACAACATAATTTATTTACTTTAAAATTTTGAAACTATGAGATATTTCTCAATAATTTTCATTTTTTCTTTTGCTTATGCAGGTGTTAGTGCGACCTCAACAAAAATATATGTTCAACAAGAGAATTGGCAAAAGGCTCTTGAAAATGCCCAAAAATGGAAAGATGAAGAACCGAACAATGCAGAACCTTACTTATGGTTAGGTTATATTTATACGAGATTAAGCGATTATAAAAATGCAGGCTTATCTTTTCTTGAAGGATATAATAAAAATCCAAAATTATATCAAAGGAAAGAATTTGAAAAAAAACTATCTATAAGTGGTCAAAATTTAATAAATTTTGATCAATTTCTTATTGCTATTACGAACTCTGCCATTCAGTTTTACAACGAGGAAAATTATGAGAATGCTATAAAAATTTCAGAATTTATTATAAATCTTGATCCAAATAATGCTAATGCTTATCAAATTCTATCAAGTTCATATCAAATTTTAGCTCAAAAGGAAAAAGATGAAAATAAAAAGTTGGAGCTTTTAAACAAATCAAGAAAATTGTTAGAAACATATAATGAAAAAAATCCTAATGACCCAAAGGCAAAGTATTTCTTATCGTTGTTCTATTACGATGATGCACAAAGTAGTTTATTGAAAAATGACACGATAAATTATAAAGAAAATCTTAAAAAAGCCAAGCAAATTCTTGAAAGCGCTATAAAAATTGATAGCACGAAACCTGAAATGTTTTTTCAATTGGCAGAAATTAACTTTGAACTTGGAGATTATAACGGCGCAATTTTAAATTATGAAAAATCTTTAAAGTACGATAGCACAAAATTTGAAACATATTACAATTTATCCATATCTTATATGAAAGTTAAAAATTACGATTTAGCTTTGAAAAACCTTTTAAAGGCAAATGAAATAAAACCAAATGAATATCAAGTTTTATATTTCATAAGCCTTTTAAATTTTGAAAAGAAAAATTACAAAGATGCATTAAATTGGATAGAAAAGGCAATATCAGTTAAAGAAACATCAGAAGCCTATGAGTTAAAAGCAAATATATTAAAGGAACTAAAAAGGAATGAAGAAGCACTTAAAGCAATTGAAAAAGCAGAAAGTTTAAAAAAGAAAGGATTATGAATGAAAAACATTCTTGAAAATATCGTTTATTACTTTTTAGGAATGATATTTGTAGGTATAATTATTTGGCTACTATTGGATTTTTTAATTATGCCTTTTGTTGTAAGGAAAGGTGATGAAATTATAATGCCTAATGTTATAGGAATGAATGTTGATTCAGCAAGCAAAATTTTAAAAGAATATAGTCTAAATCCAATTATTGATACGCTTATACCTTCAAGTATTTATCCAAAAGGTTTCATTATAGAACAAAACCCAAGTCCTAATTATAAAGTAAAGAAACATAGAAAGGTTTTTTTAGTTGTTAGTGGAGGAATTGAATTTGTTTCTGTTCCTAATGTTATAGGAAAAAGGAGGGATGAGGCGGAGGATATATTAAAAAGTTATGGTTTTGAAGTTGAAGTTGAATATAGTTTAGTTAAAGGAATGGAAAGTGATATTGTTCTTGATATTTCTCCAAGTGTTAATAGTAAAATTCCAAAAGGCTCAAAAGTAAAAATTTTTGTTAGTAAAGAAACATTATGATACTGAAAGCTAATGAAGAGAATATAAGAAAAGCAAGTGAGATTATAAAAAATGGTGGATTAGTTGCATTTCCAACGGAAACCGTTTATGGTCTTGGTGCAAATGCATTAAATAAAGATGCAGTTATTAAAATTTTTGAAATTAAAGAAAGACCTTTATTTGACCCTTTAATTGTTCATATTGACGATATTAAATGGTTAGAAAAATTAACAATTGAAATTAGTGATATTGCCAAAAAATTAATTGAAAAATTTTGGCCTGGACCTCTTACAATTGTTTTTAAAAAATCTGAAATTGTTCCTTATATTACAACAGGAGGACTTGAAACAGTAGCTATTAGAATGCCAAAAAACGAAATTGCATTAAAGTTAATTAGATATTCAAATGTTCCAATAGCAGCACCAAGTGCTAATAAATTTGGATACTTAAGCCCAACAAATGCTCAAATGGTTTATGAGCAATTTAAAGATAGTATTGACATTATATTAGATGGAGGTAAAACGGAATTTGGTATAGAGTCAACAATTGTTTATATTGAGAATGAAGAAGTTCATATTTTAAGAATTGGGGCTATTGAAATTGAAGAAATAGAAAGTCTTTTAAATAAAAATGTTAAAATTTCCCAAAAAGTTAAAAGTCCTGGACAATTCAAATATCATTATTCTCCAATTACAAAACTAAAAACATTCAAAGATTTACAAGATATTAAAGATGAAATAAAGAAGTATAATAAAGTTGTTATTTTAACAGCAAAGAAGGAAAATGTTAATTTTGATAATGTTATTTATGATTATTTTAGTGAAAGTGGAGATTATAAAGAGATTGCTAAAAACTTATTTGAAAAATTATATTTTTATGATAAAATAAAAGCTGATATTATCTTTGTTCAACTTGTTGAAGAGAAAGGAATAGGAAGAGCTATCGTTGATAGATTGAAGAAAGCAGAAAGCAGATATTATGGAAATTAAAAATAATGATTTAATTAAAATAATAAAAAATCATTATGGTGAAGAATTTGAAAAATTTATTGAGTGGGCAAGATTTCCATTAAGACCAATTATAAGGATAAATACAATTAAAGCGGATATTAATGATGTTTATGATAGACTAACAAATAAAGGGTTTATACTCTCAAAAATTGATTTTATAAATTTTGCTTTTAGAGTAGAGTACTATCCTTATGAAATTGGAAAAACGCTTGAACACTATCTTGGATACATATATGTTCAAGAATTGTCCTCTATGATACCTGCTATTTTATTAGAACCAAAAGAAAATGAAATTATCTTAGATTTATGTTCTGCTCCTGGTTCAAAGACAACGTTAATTTCTCAACTTATGAATAATAAAGGTGTTATAATTGCTAATGATGTTGATATAGATAGGACATCAGTTTTAGCATTTAATGTTGATAGAATGGGTTGTTTAAATGTTATCATAACTCAATATAAAGGTGAAATTTTTCATAATTATTATGAAAATTATTTTGATAAGGTTTTGGTTGATGCACCTTGCTCCGCTGTCGGAACTTTACACAAAAATAAAGAAGTTATTAAATGGTTTAATTATAAAAAAGTTAAAGAATTTTCAAAATTACAAAAAAATTTAATTGAAAGTGCTTTTAGGTGTTTGAAAGAAGGCGGTTATTTAATTTATTCAACTTGTACAATTACCTATGAAGAAAATGAAGAAGTAGTAGATTATTTATTAAAAAAATATCAAAATGCGAAAGTTGAAAAAATTTCTTTGAATTTTAATGAATATTATAATGATTATTTGAATTATGGGATTTATTTAAAGTTTGGTGAATTTGAGCCATTTTATATTTGTAAAATAAGAAAAATATGAGGATTTTGGCTATTGATTATGGTAGGAAAAAATGTGGAATAGCTATAACTGATAAAGAAAATAAAATTGTAATTCCTTATGGTATTATCAAAACATCGGAAATTATTCAAAAATTAAAGGAAATTATAAATCAAAAAGAGGTTAAAAAAATTGTAATTGGCCTTCCACTTTCATTAAGTGGCAAGGAACTTGAAATTACCAAAGATGTTTATAGTCTTAAAGAAAAAATTGAAAAAGAATTTCATTTAGAAGTGATACTATTTGATGAAAGAATGACAAGTAAGATATTTAAAGAAAAGAACAACGATGACTTATCAGCTATGATTATATTAGAAAATTATTTAAAATTTTCTAAAATTCAAAAGCTTTCGTAAAACTTGTATTGTCAAAGTAGATTTTCAAAATATACAAACCGTTTTTCAATTTTAGTTTTATTTCATGCTCTCCAGGTTTCATAAATCCTATATCTCTTTCTTCTACTTTACTTCCATTTATTGAGAAAATCTCGTATCTTAAATACCTTTCATTGATAAGGTTTATTATTAATTTGCCATTTTTTATATCAAACTTATCAAAGGGTAATTTGGCTTTCTCATCATTTGAGAGTGGAGTAAATGTTCCACAGGAACCACTTGCTACCCATTTTGTTATTCTTTCAAGGTAGTTGTTCGTTCCAGGATCCACACAATTCCACGAAAAACAATGGTCAGTATATACAATTCTGCCGTTTCCATAATTTCCAACCATTAATGTTGGATCATTTGGTCCATTTGTTGGATCTATAATTAGTACGCTCCACGAGTTACTCCACGAACCTTCAATATCATAATCACCCGAGGTTTCAGCTATATTCAATCCAGATGTTATTGGGTGTAGTGGAGCGAGTGGTGTATATTGTTGGCAGCTTGAAGTCCCGCAGTTCCACCAAGCACTTGAAACAGAAATTGAAAAGATAGCTGGTAAAGTGGGAACATTTCCTGCTTGATTTGGTTGATTTATCCAATAACCTCCACCCATGAGAACGTAGTTTTGTAAGTTTGTCGATAGGAAGCCTAATGACCATATTGCTTGAATATCTACTAAAACAACATCATATTTACATAGCGAATCTGCACTTATATTTCCAAGGTTATTCACCTGAACTTGATAAACACTAGCACCAAGTGAAGATAACCTACTTGGAGTATCGTAAAGATTTGAATAGATATACAGAACCTTTACTCCATTTAGAGCATTTAGGCCAACTTCGGGATTTTTATAATTTCCTTCTGTTCTTCCATCACTATAAAATAAGAAGTTAAGGATTAGCATAAAAATAATTTTAAAGCACAACTTTTTACTGCTTTGTCTAGTAATTCTAAAAATATGATTATTTCTATATTTTCCCCACCCACCCTATATTTAAGCCTTTGGCTTTAAAATACCCATTTTTCGGCAGAGGGGGGCTTTTTACTTAACACTATTTACTAGACAAAGCTACTTTTTACTGATTTTGCCTTGTCTAAGAATTCTAAAAATATATATTTTACTATATTTTTCCCACCCGCCCTGAAATTAAGCTTTTCCGCTTAAAAATACCCCAACTTTTGCCTATAGGGGGCTTTCACCCCCATTAAATCCTATTTATTGGACAAAGCGGAAAAATAAAACTTTGCTTCATAAATAACCTTTTTTAGGCATTTGGGGGCTTTAATTTTTGATTTTTTTTCTTATTTCATTCGCTCTTTCTTTTAAACCCATTTTTTCATAAATTTCTGCCATTTTTTTATAAACTTCATTTTCAAGTTTTGAATTATAACCATAAGTTTTTTGGATATATTTTATAAGTTCGTTATATACAAGAAGTGTAGTTTCATATTCCTTTTTTTCTTCAAGAGCTTTTGCTAGAAGAAGATGGGCATTTATAATCGTATCTGAAATTTCTTTATATCTTGGAACTTTTCTTAAAAAGTTTTTCAAATAGTAAATTGAAGAATCGTAATTTTTTAAGTTATAGAAATAAATTGCTTTTTTGTATTCGGAAATATCTATATCCTTTAAATTATTTTGACAGGATAAAAGTAAAATGAAAAAAATCAATGTTCTAATGCTGTGTCCGTATTTCGGCTTTGGGGGGCAAAGCTCCCCATTAAAACCCAGCATAAAATCAAGAATTTCAGAAAATTTTTTATAAATCATTGATTATCAAGCATTTAACAACATTTATTGGACAAAGCAACATTCTAATTAAAAATTCCATTTTCAGTTATATAACCTGTTATAAGATGTTTTGGTGTTATATCAAAAGCATAGTTTAAAACATTCGCACTTTCAATAGTAATTAAAAAGTTCTTGAATTTTATAACTTCATCTTTTTTTCTCTTTTCTATTATAACTTCTTCTAATTTTGAACTTTTGTCAATTGTTGATGTTGGGAAAGCTGTCCAAAAAGGAATTTTATAATAATTACATAAAATTGCGATATTTAATGTTCCAATTTTATTTATTAATGTTCCATCGCTCAAAACTCTATCTGCTCCAACAATTGCTAAATCTATTTCTCCTTTTGACATAATAAAAGCAATAGAATTATCTGTTATTAATTCGTATGGAATTTTTAATTTTTCAAGTTCATATATTGTAAGTCTTGAACCTTGTAAATAAGGTCTTGTTTCAGGAACAATAACTTTATTAATTAAATTATTTTCAAATGCTTTATAGATAATTCCAAGAGCAGTTCCAATTCCCGTTGTTGCTAAAAATCCTGTATTACAATAAGTTAAGACTGAACTTTTCTTTTTGAAAATTTTTAATCCATTTTGAGCAATTTTAAGGCACCTTTCTTTTTCTTCGTTATCCAAATTTATTACGAATCTGAATAATTCTTCTTGTAAATTTTTAGAATTTAAAATGATTTTTTCAATTTCTTTTAAAGTATTAAATAAATTTACAGCTGTTGGTCTTGAATTTTTTAGAATTTCAATAGATTTTAATAATTTTTCTTTATTGTTTTTTTTCATTGCTTCTATTAAAATAGCATAACTACTTGCAATTGCTATTAATGGTGCCCCTCTTATTGCCATATTTTTTATTAAATTTGACATTTGATAAGCACTTTTAACCTCTATGTAAATTTCATTAAATGGAAGTTTTCTTTGGTCTAAAATAAATAATTTGTTATTTTCAAAAATTAATGGTTTTGGTATCATTTAGTTAGTAATTAATTTATCAATTTCATTAGCTTTTTCATGATTTCCTGCTTCAAGATATAGATTTTTTGCTTTCCTTAGATATTCATTAGCTACTTTCCTTTTGTTCATTTTTAGATAATTTAAACCAATATAATAGTAAATTTCGGGGATTTTTGAAATGAAGTTCTTATCTTTAAGGAGTTTTTCAAGTTGGATTATTGATTGAGAATATTCACCATTTAAATATAAGTTAATTGCCAAGTTGAATTTGCATTCGTCTAATTTACACTTTTTATAAAATTCAATAGCATTTTTATAATCTTTTGTTTGATTATAGCAGTTTCCAATTTCTAAATATGCATCATTCAAAAACGCATCTCCAATTGTAGTTTTAAAGAAAAATAAAATTGTTTTTTGTTTTGAATTTATAAAAACTCTATAAATTTCAATAGCACTATTACATTTGTTTTCCTTGTAAAGTTTATATGCTTTTAGATAATCGTAATATTCATAAGTTGAATCAAAAATTTCTGGTCTTAAAATGTAAATTTCTTTAAGTAAATTTTTGGCAAGCTTTGTCTCTTCATCATTTGGATAATTTTTTATTAACATTAAAGCCCATTCATAACTTTTTTCATAATTTGAAAGTTTAAAATAACTATAAGCATTTAAGTAAATTGCATTTCTAATATATTTGAAGTTTTGGTAATTTTTGGAAAGAATTGAAAAGTAATTTACGGCTTTGTCGTAAAATTCTGTTCTATAATATATCATTCCTATTCTATAAATTCCATAAGGTGTAAATGGACTATTTGGATAAGTCTCGTACAATTCTTGAAAATGTTTTAAAGCAATATCATAACTTTTTAGTAAATAAGCACAAAATCCACTTATAAATAAAAATGTATCACTTTTAAAGTTCTTTGATATATTATAAGCGGATGAATAATTTTTTAACTTTATATTTGTTAATGCTAATAAAAGGCTATCTTCATTATTACTTTCAAGGACATTATTATACAATCCAAGATGATAAAGTATCCATAATTTGGAATTTTTTGAGAACTTAATAATTGAACTATCTTTTGATGTCCTAATAATTTTAGAATAAATTTCATCTGCCTTTTTATAATTTTTTTGATAATAATAGGCTTCTGCTAGAATGAGTTCTTCTTTTTCATTTTTAGGATTTTTATATTGTCTTAAAATAGTTTCAAATTTTTTGTTTTTGTATAAGCTGTCATCAATATTATAAAAAGGTTTTTGAATTTTTTCAATTTCAGACAAAAGATCAGTTTCTATTTGTTCTTCTATATCCTGAATTTGCGTTATTAAAAGAAATATCATAAGTCTGAAAATTTTAAAGTTTGTGCCTTAAAATTTCAAGCTTATGTTAAAGCTTACAGAAAAAGATATCTTCAAATTGAAGTTTTTAGGTAGTATAAAAGTTTTTTCAAATTCTGCTATATTTACACTTTCATATATGGATGAAAAAGAAAATACATATATAACTCATCTTTTTATGGTAAATAGAAAAACTTATAAACAATTAACTTTTGAAGGAAAAAGAAATTTAAATCCAAAAGTTTCAAAGGATAAGAAACTATTAGCATTTTTATCTGATAGACATAAAGAAAAAGAAAAGGGATTACAAATTTATTATTTTAAAGAAGGGCTTTTTGAGCCTATTAAATTAACTGATGAAAAAGAAGGTATTATTGATTTTCATTGGACAGAGGATAATAAAATTGTTTTTTTAAAGCAAAAGAAAAAGAACATAGATAGTCCTTATAAAAAAAATTCTGATATTCACATTATTGAAAGTTTAAGTTATAAGTTTGATAATGTCGGTTATTTTGAAGATAAAATTTTTGAAATTTATTTATTGGATTTGAATGGAAAGAAAAAACGCTTATTTAGTTTAGATAAACCAATTTCAGATTTTAGACTTAAAAATGATAAACTTTATTTGCTTGGAAATTTTGAAGAAAATGGAGATATTGAAAGCTATAATTATATATATGAATATGACATTAAAAAGAGAAAATTAAAGAAAATTGTTGATGGTAATTGGGATATTTCAGGATTTGAAATTTACGAGAATGATATTATTTTTGTTGGTTCTAAAAGAAAGGAAACATTTGCAGAAATTAAACATTTTTATAGGTTTTCTAATGGAGAAATTATTGATTTAACACCCAATTTAGATAGAAATCCTTATAATAGTTTAAATTCTGATAGTAGATTTTCAAATAATCAAGAATTATTTAAAATTGATAAAAGCGGAAATATATATTTTTTAATGACTGATGGTCCAAGATGCGTTTTATGTAAATTAAATAAAAATGGTTCAATTGATAGATTAATTGAAGGTAATTTTTCAGTTGAAAGTTTTGATATTGATAATGAAAACAATATCTATTGGATAAAACAGAGCTTTACAAATCCTTCTGAAATTTATTTTAATGATAAAAAGATTACAAGCTTCAACGATAAATTTCTAAGAAAATTTAAACTTAAAGAACCCGAATATATTAAGTTTAAGGCAAGTGATAATGTTGAGGTTGAAGGTTTTGTATTAAAACCTTATAATGATTTAAAGAAAGAAAATGGTAAATATCCTGCAATTCTTGAAATTCATGGAGGTCCAAGAACAACTTATGGTTATTCATTTATGTTAGAATTTCATTTACTTGCTTATGATGGTCATTTTGTTTTATTTTCAAATCCAAGAGGTTCAGATGGCTATGGTTTTGAATTTGCTAATAGAATTGTTAAGGATTATGGAAATAGGGATTATTTGGATTTAATGGAATTTGTAGATGAAGTTTTAAGAAGGTATAATGAAATTGATAAAAATAGATTAGGTGTTGTTGGTGGAAGTTATGGGGGATTTATGACAAATTGGATTATTACAAAAACTAATAGATTTAAATTGGCTTTAACCCAAAGAAGTATATCAAATTGGATAAGTTTTTTTGGAACAAGTGATATTGGTTGGATATTTGGTAATTATGAAATAGGTAAAACACCATTTGATAATTTTGAAGAATATGTTAAAAGATCTCCAATTTTTCATTTAGAAAATGTAAAGACGCCTCTTTTAATTTTACATACAGATAAAGATTACAGATGTCCTCTTGAACAAGCTGAACAATTATTTACTGCATTAAGAATTCTAAATAAAGAGGTTAAGCTTATTGTTATTCCTGATGAAAGCCATGAATTATCAAGAAGTGGGAAACCAAGACATAGGGTTGAGAGGTTATATCATATTTTAAAATGGTTTAGAAACTTATGAAAAAGTTTTTAGTTTTTGTTTTTCTTTTTGGATGTTTTAGTATTGAAGAGACGATATGGATTAAAGATTTTGATAATTACGATTTATTATATACAATATATGTTCCTTCATTTATTACTCAAATTGTTCCAGAAGATAGCATTATTAGAAATATAAACGATGATAAAGTAAAGTGGAAAAAAGTAGAAACTGATACAATTAAAGGAATTAGTAAGATAGAGGTTTTCTACGAAAACTTAAATTTAAATGAATTAATACAAAAAGATAGCACGATGAAATTCTTTAAATCAAAGGACTATATTGAATTTTATAAATTTTTAATTTTATCTGATACACTAACAAAAAACTTATTGCCATTTATTACAGATGAAAATTATTATAAAATTACTATCTTTTCAAAAAAAGAAATTTTACAATCAAATGCTGATAGTATATCAAAAGAGAAAATTATTTGGAAAATTCCTCTAAAAAAACTTTATGAAATGAAAAAAGATGATACAATTAAAATTGTTTTTAGAATTAAAGTTTAAAAACTCTTATGAATTTATTTTATTTGGTGTTTTAAGGTGTAGCCCTAGAAAAAATTATTTATTAGAACCAAAGAATTAAGAAATTGTATTTATTTTATAAAGGTTTATAGTGATGGCAAAGAAGTTTTAAGTTTGAAAGCAATTAAAAACTAAGCCGAAAATGAGAAAGTAGAGCCGAAGGCTTAAAAATAGGGTGGGCAAAATATAATAAAATAAATAGTTTCAGAATTACTGAGCATAGCATTTCTTTATCCTTTAAAATTTTAGACTTGTTAAGAAGAGATTTTTTAAAATTCATTTCAATTTTAGGTTTATCTTTTATTTTTAGAGTAAGAGAAGCAAAAGCAGAAAAAGGAGGTAAAGCTATGGCATTTGTTGAATATAAACCAATAAATTTCAAAGAGGTAAGACCACAACTTTGGCAAATGGATGGTATATCTCAAAAAACTATGGACGAGCATATAAAACTCTATGAAGGATATGTCGCTAAATATAATGAATGTATGAAACTTCTTGAAAATTTACCTGATGAAGAATATAGTAAAGCAAATGCTACTTATTCACTTATAAGAAGCATAAAAGTTGATATTACAAGAGCAATAGGAGGAATAAAGAACCACGAATTATATTTTGGACATCTTGGTGGAAAAGGTGGAAAACCAGAAGGAAAACTACTTGAACAAATTGAAAAAGATTTTGGAAGTTATGATAGATTCCTAAAAGAATTAAGAGCAACAGCAATGGCTGCAAGAGGTTGGGCTTGGGTGGCTTATGATTACAACTTCAAAAGATTATTTATTGCTATTGGTGATGAGCAAAATACATTTCCTATTTGGAATGCTACACCTATTCTTGGAATAGATGTCTTTGAGCATGCTTATTTTATTGATTATGGAGCAGCAAGAGCAAAGTATCTTGATGCATTCTTTAATAATATTGATTGGAAAGTAATTGAGAAAAACTTTGAAAATCTCAAACTATGAAAAAATCAGAAAATCATAAATTTGAAGAAAAGCTTTTGATAAATGAAGTTATAAAAATTGAAGAGGAAAAAGCTTCTAAAATTATTGAAGAAGCTAAAAAGCAAGCAGAAGAAATAATAAAGAATGCTCATATTCAATCTCAAAATATCGTAGAGGAAGCCCATAAAGATGGACAATTACAAGCCCAATTACTTATAGAAAAATCAATTATTGAAATTCAGAAGGAAGCACAAGAATTAAGAGATAAAGGTTTAAGGGAAGTTCAATTGTTTAAAGAAAAAGCAGAAAAGTCAATAGAAGGTATTAGAAAATTCGCAATAGAACTAATTTTAGGAATTCGTGATTAGAGGAATATATATCATTGGGCTTCCCGGCTCACATAAATATAAAATTGGTGAATATTTAAAGAATTGGTTTGATTGGGAAATTATTGATTTACAGGAGGAAGTTGAAAAATCTCTTCATAAAACATTACTTGAAATTATTAATCAAAAGCAACTTAAAAGCTTTGAAAATGAACAAGAAAAATTTATATTTTCTCATATCAAATCAGGAATAATTTTTATTTCTTCTGATGTTGTTCCAAAACCTGAAATTATTTCAAAGTTAAAAGAAAATGGTATTGTTTCAATATATTTAAACTATTCAAGAGAAACTTTGGAAAAAGAAATAGAAAGAAACCAAGAATTAAGCACAATTTTAAAAGTTCATTCATTTGATGAGTATCAAAAGGAAATAGAAGATATTTCAAATTTATTGATAAATGTTCCAACAGAAGGATTTACAGATAAAGAAATTGCTGTTATGATTGTTAGAGCACTGAAAAGTGAATACGATTTAATTTTTAGTAATAATGATAAAGTTTATGAAGGAATAAATGCCTTTAATCACATTAATGAAATCCTTGAATATGAAGGTTTTTCAAAAGCATTTTTTATAACTTACAAAAAACTATTTGTTGTAAATTTTAAATGGGTTTTTGATGTTGTTAAAAAATCGGATTTTGAACCATATGTCTTTTTTCTTCCTGAAAAGGAAGAAATTAAAGAGCTTGATTGGGTTAAAAAAATATGGTTTGAAATTTTAAATTTAAAAATTAAGAAGGATACCGCTATTGTTGGTATTGGAGGAGGAAGTTCTCTTGATTTAGTAGGCTTTTGTGCTTCTACTTTTAGAAGAGGTTTTCCTTTTGTTTCTATTCCAACAACATTTATATCTCAAATTGATGCAAGCATAGGTGGAAGAAACGCTATCCATTATTTAAACCATAAAAATATTCTTGGAACAATTTACTATCCAAGATTTATTTTAATTGACCCTGTTTTTGTTTTAACATCTGATGAAGAAAAATTTTTACATTCTATTAGTGATGCTATAAGATATGGCCTTTTATTTGATAGTGAAATTATTGATTATCTTGAAAATGAAGAGGTAAAAATCAAAAGAAGGTATCTTCCAACAATAGAAAATTTCATTAGAAAATGTGCTTTAATTAAATTGAATGTTTGTCATATTGACCCTTATGGTTGGTCTCAAATGAGATATTTTGAATTTGGTAATACAATAGCTTATTTAATTCAAGAAGTTTTACATTTGGATTATCCAAAAGCCTTAACAAAAAGTATTTACTTGATTTTGAGATTTTTGGAAAAAAATAACATTCTTAAAGAAAAAACGATTTTTAAAAGAATTGAAAAATTATTTGATCTATATTCACTTGATTATCGTTTAAATGAAATTGATATTGAAAAGTTAAATAAGAAGTGTCAATTAGATGAATTTGAAATTATAGGTATTGAAACGTACAAATCGCCATTAACATTAAAAATAAAAAAGGAAGAGTTCTTTAAATTATGAAAATTTTAAGTATATTTGATGGAAGTTCTATTGCTTATCGTTCATTTTTTGTTTTTAAGGATAATCCACTATTCAACTCTTATGGAGAGAATACATCAGCAGAATTTGGATTTCTAAATTCAGTTTTGAAAGTTATTAAAGAAACAAGAAGCAATTACATTGCCGTTTGTTTTGATAAGGGTAAAAGCAAAAGGGAAAACTATTACATTAAATATAAAATTCAAAGACCAAAAATGCCTGATGAATTAAGTTTAAGCATTTATAGAATTAAACAAATTGTAAGTGCTCTAAATTATAAAATTTTTGAGGTTGAAGGGTATGAAGCTGATGATATTATTGGAACAATTGTTTATAAACTGAAAAATTTTTTTGATAAAATTTATATAATTAGTTCTGATAAGGACTTAATACAACTTGTTGGAGATAATGTTTTTGTTTATGATACAAGGAGTGGAATTTTATATGATAGGAATAAAGTGATTGAAAAATTTGGAATTGAGCCAAGGTTCTTACCTGATTATTTAACATTAGTTGGAGATGTTTCCGATAACATAGAAGGTATTAAAGGAATTGGACCAAAAACAGCTGTTGAACTTATAAATAAATTTGGAAATCTTGAAAATTTAATTGAAAATTTAGATAATTTACCACCAAGAATTTATGTTGAAATAATAAAATATAAAGATGAAATTATAAGAAGAAGAGATGAGTTATTCAAATTAAAAATTTTGGAGCTTCAATTTGACATAGAAGAACTTAAAATAAAAGAGCCTAATAGATTAAAATTATTTAGCATTTTAAGATACTTAGAATTTTATAAGTTTATGGAAGAATTTTCTGAGAATGCTGAAAATGTTGAAATTATTGAGAATGATTTTGAAATAAAAGATTTTGATATTGTAGAAATTTACAATAATTTCGTTTATAAATTTAAAGATGGAATTGTCTATAAAAGACCGTTAAAATTGGAGGATTTGGAGAAAAAAATTGTTGCATTTGATAGTAAAAGTTTATTTAAAAATAATGCTAAATTTATTGAATTTGATTTGGTTTTAGCAGATTATTTAATAGACCCTGAATTTGCATCAAATAAAAGCACAATAGAGCCAATTGAATATATTCTTTTAAAATATCTTGGACAAAAACTGAATTTTAAAAATAATGAGCAAATTATTGCTCAAAAATTAAAAGCTGTTTATCTACTAAAAGATGAATTAGAAAATGAACTTAAAAATTTAGAAATGGAAAAATTACTTAAAGAAATTGAAATTCCTGTTTCAAAGGTTATTTGTGATATTGAAAGGAATGGAATAAAAGTTGATGTTGATTATTTAATAGAAATTAAAAGAGAATTTGAAACAAATTTAAAAACTATTGAAAAGGAAATATATGAAATTGCAGGAATTAGATTTAATATAAATTCACCAAAACAATTATCAGAAGTTCTATTTAATAGACTAAAGTTAAAACCCATTAAGAAGACAAAAACGGGATATTCAACTGATATTGAAACATTATTAGAACTTTCAAAAGTTCATCCAATTGCTAAAAAGATATTAGAATATAGAGAATTATTTAAGCTTAAAACAACTTACATAGATAGCATTTTACAACTTGTTGATCCAAAAACAAGAAGAATTTATCCACAATATAACCAGCGAGGAACATCAACAGGTAGGATTTCAGCTTTTAATCCGAATATTCAAACAATTCCTATAAAGTCTGAAATTGGTAGAAAAATTAGAAAGGCTTTTATTTCTGATGAAAATAAAGTTTTTATAAAAGCTGATTATTCTCAAATTGAGCTTAGAATTTTAGCGCATTTAAGTGAAGATGAAAATTTAGTTTATGCATTTTTAAATGATTTTGATGTTCATATAGCAACTTCAAGAATAATTTTTCAAAAAGATGATATTAATGATGAAGAGAGAAGAATAGGCAAAACAGTGAATTTTGCTATTATTTATGGTATTAGTCCTTATGGATTAAGTAAGCAATTAGATATAGATGAGAATTTGGCAAAACAATTTATTGAAAATTATTTTAATTATTATAAAGGTGTTAAAAGGTGGATTGAAGAAACGAAGAAATTTGCAAGAGAAAATGGATTTGTTAAAACAATTTTAAATCGAAGAAGAATTATTCCAAAAATTGGCATAAATAGTCAAAATAAAATTATTAGAGAGGCATGGGAAAGAATATGTATAAATACACCTGTTCAGGGTTCTGCAAGTGATATTATTAAAATTGCTATGATTAAAACGAATAAATATAACATTGTTTTACAAGTCCATGATGAACTTGTTTTTGAAGTTGATGAAGAAAAAGCAGAAACTTATAGTAAAGAGATTAAGGAAATTATGGAAAATATTTTAAGTTTAAAAGTCCCCTTAAAAGTAGATGTTGAAATAGGAAAGAGTTTATAATATCCGTTAGCCATTAATTTTATTTTTGCTTATAAATATCTTTCTTTTTTGTATTCTCTCAAAACCCCCCAAAGCAAAAGAATAGAGTATTTTAGGGCAGGTGGGTAAATATAGAAGACAACTGCAACGATTGTTTTAATGGGGGGATTATAGGGCGAAGTTTTAAGCCATAGGCTTATTTTCAGGGTGGGCAGGGAAAAATATAGAAAAATATATATTTTTAGAATTACTAGACACAGCAGAGGACAAATTCTTAAAGCTTTAAACTTTTCAGATATGAAAATAAAGAAAGTTGCTGTTCTTGGAGCTGGGACAATGGGTTCTCAAATAGCTGCCCATTTAGCAAATAATGGATTAGAAGTTCTTCTTCTTGATTTAAATAAGGAAATAGCTAAAAATGGTTTAAAAAGAGCATTAGAAATAAATCCACCTGCATTTATGGATAAAGAATTTAAAAATTTTATAAAAATTGGAGGATTTGATAGTGATTTTGAATCAATAAAAGATGCTGATTGGATAATTGAGGCAGTTGTTGAGAAACTTGAAGTGAAAAGAGAAATTTTTGATAAGGTTGAAAAATATAGAAAAAACAATAGTATTGTTTCTTCAAATACTTCTGGAATTCCGATAAAATTACTTGCTGAAAATAGAAGCGATAACTTTAAAGAGTACTTTTTGGGGACACACTTCTTCAATCCTCCAAGATATATGAAACTACTTGAAATTATACCAACTGAATGGACAAAAAAAGAAGTTATTGAAGAAATAAAAGAATTTTGTGAAGATGTTCTTGGTAAAGGAATTGTTTTTTCAAAAGATACCCCAAATTTTATTGCTAATAGAATAGGGACATTTTCAATAATGATGGTTTTCAAACTTGTAGAAGAAATGGATTTAAAAATTGAAGAAGTAGATTATTTAACTGGTGAATTAATTGGAAGACCAAGAACAGGAACATTTAGGTTGGCTGATTTGGTTGGTATTGATGTTTTGTATAATGTTGCAAAGAATTTAGAAGTTCTTTTAATTAATGATGAATTTAAAGATGTATTTAAAATCCCTCAATTTCTTAATGAGATGGTAAATAGAAATTTAATTGGTGATAAAGTGAAAGCGGGATTCTATAAGAGAGAAAATAATAAGCGTTTCGTTATTGATTTAAAAACACTTGAATATAGAGAGGTGCTTAATGTTAATATTCCTGAATTTTTCCAAATTCAAAGTATGGAAAATTTAGAAGATAGGATAAAAGCAATTTTCAGTTTAAATACAAAACATGCTGAATTTCTTAAAAAATTATTAACTTCAATTCTGGTTTATAGTGTAAATAGAGTTGGTGAAATTGCTGATGATATTGTTAATATAGACAATGCATTAAAGTGGGGATTTAATTGGAAATTGGGTCCATTTGAAACAATTGATATTATTTCAAAAGAAAATTTTGAAAAATTGGTTAATTTTTATAGTTTTCCATTAAATAAAGAAATTCCTACAAAGTTTTATAAAGATAAAATGTTTTACGATTATAATTCAAAAACTTATAAACCAATTGAAAGAAGAAAAGAAATTATTGTAATTTCTGAACTAAAAAGGGAAAATAAAGTTATTCTTGAAAATTCAGAAGCAAGTTTAATTGATTTAAATGATGGTGTTTTATTATTAGAATTTCATTCAAAAGCTAATACTATTGGTATAGGGACAATTCAAATGTTAAATAGTGCTTTGGATATTCTTGAAAAAGAAAAAAAATTTATTGGACTTGTAATAACAAATGATGATGAAAGAAACTTTTCGGCAGGTGCAAATTTAGGTCTAATTGCTATGTCAATTGGAGAAGGTGCATTTGATGAAATTGAGAGAGCAGTTTTAAACTTCCAAAAAGTTAATATGAGAATGAAGTACTTTAAAAAGCCAATTGTTGCAGGAGCATTCGGAGTAGCTGTCGGTGGCGGATGCGAATTATTATTACATACTCATAGAATTGTTGCTCATAGTGAATTATATACGGGACTTGTTGAGGTTGGAGTTGGGCTTATTCCCGCAGGTGGAGGCACTAAGGAATTTACAATTAGAGCATTAAATTATCCTCAAAATGTTGAAAATTATGATGTTTTACCAATTTTTAGATTATATCTTGAATATATTGGAACAGCAAAAGTTAGCTCTTCTGCTTATGAAGCAAAGAATATGGGTATTTTAAGAGATGGGGATATTATTATTTCAAATAGAGATTTTCTAACATGTTATGCTAAGAACTTGGTTATTGGATTATATAATGCTGGATTTAAAGGATTTTATGGTCCTAAAAGAGTTAGAATGCTTGGTTGGGATGGTTATAGTGCAGTCTTAGCAAGCTTAATAAATTTAAAAAGAGGAAACTTTATAACTGAACATGATGCATTTATTATTGAAAAAATTGCTTATGTTATGACAGGAGGACCAGATATTGCTCCTGGTACAATTTTTGATGAATGGCAAATTCTTGAAAATGAAAAGAAGGTTTTTATTGAGCTCGTTAAACATCCCAAAACCCAAGAAAGAATTTTCTACTTCTTAAAAAATAGGAAACCATTAAGAAATTAAAATGATAGAGGTTTTAAAAGCATTTACATTAATTTTTGTGGTTTTAACAGGTGCCGCTTATATGGTTTGGCTTGAAAGGAGAGTTTCCGCTTGGATTCAAGATAGAATTGGACCAAATAGAGTTGGACCATTTGGTTTATTACAGCCACTTGTTGATGTCATTAAATTAATGTTTAAAGAAGAAATTGTTCCCATTACTGCTGAAAAATTTATTCATTTTCTTGCACCTGGTATTGTAATTGTTTGTGTTATAACTGCTACTGCAATAATTCCAATTGACCCTAACTTTATCATTACAAATCCTAAAATAGGGATTTTAATACTAATGGCTTTAAGTTCTTTATCCGCTTATTCTGTAATTTTATCAGGTTTTGCTTCACTTACAAAATATCCAATTCTTGGAAGTTTGAGAGCTTCTGCACAAGTTGTTTCCTATGAAATTCCAATTGCTTTAAGTATATTGTCTATTGCTATAATGGCAAATAGTTTATCACTTGTTGATATTGTTAATGCTCAAAAGAATATCTGGTTTATCTTTATTCAACCAATAGCTTTTATCGTTTATTTGATTTCTTCATTTGCTGAAACGAATAGAGCGCCCTTTGATTTACCAGAAGCTGAAAGTGAATTGGTTGGAGGTTATCATACTGAATTTTCATCTATGAGATTTGCTTGGTTTTTTGCAGGTGAATATGCTCATATAATAATTTCATCTTCTATTATGACAACTTTATTTTTGGGAGGTTGGTATGGTCCTATTAAAAGTGGCTTTTGGTGGTTCTTCATAAAAGTTTTTATTCTTTGCTATATTTTTATTTGGGTTAGATGGACATTTCCAAGACTTAGATATGACCAACTTATGACTTTATCTTGGAAGTTTTTAATTCCAATATCATTAGTAAATCTTTTAATAACCGCTCTAATAAAAAGCTTATGATTAAGTTAAATATAAAGACAACATCAAAGGTTCAAATTATTGATATTACAAATGATGTTAAAAGTGCTATTAGTAATTTAAGTAAAAATGATGGAATTGTTTTAGTCTATGTTCCACATACAACTGCTGCTATTACAATAAATGAGAGTTATGACCCTATGGTTGGTGTAGATATTTTAGAATTTTTAAGTAAAATAGCTCCAAGTAATTTAAAATACAAGCATCTTGAAGGCAATGCTGAAGCTCACATTAAGGCAAGTTTGATTGGTTCATCTGTAATGTTAATTTTGGAAAATGGAGAAATAAAAATGGGTAAATGGCAAGGTATATTATTTTGCGAATTTGATGGTCCAAGAAGTAGAGAAGTTTGGATAAAAGTTATTTAGTAGCAGAAATAACCAATAACTTCAAAGCCCTCTCTGCTGAAAAATAGGCATATATTTGTCTAGTAACTTGTGAAAACTTAATGAAATTATTTATTTAATTTAGGGCTTTGCCCCATAGCCTGAAAATGGGTATTTATAAGTGGAAGGCTTAATATCAGGGCGGGGAAAATATAATAAAATAAATAGTTTTAGAATTACTAGACACAGCAAGACAAAACGGATAAAAATCAATAATTTCTATTTAGAAAATATATTTTTTATTAAGAATCCAACATTAGCAGGTCTTTCCGCTAATCTTCTCATAAAATAAGGGTACCAGTGTGTTCCATAAGGAAGGTAAATAGCGGTTTTATAACCTTCATTTTTTAATTGTAAGAGCAAATCAAACTTTATACCATATAGCATTTGAAATTCAAATTTATCTTTATTTATATTCATTTTTTTAACAAAGTTTATAATTTTCTCATCATGTGTAGCAATAAGTGTATAGTTTGATTTTTCAAGAAGTAGTTTTAAAATTTCAATATAATTTTTATCAACATCAATTTTTTTTTCATATGCTATCTCTTTTGGTTCTTTATATGCCCCTTTTACAAGTCTAATAATTGGATTATATTTTAATAATTCAATAACATCGTTAAGACTTCTTTTTAAATAAGATTGAATTGCAATAGCTATTTTCTTATTTGGAAATTCAGTTTTTAATTTTTTATAAAAATCAATTGTTATTTGTGTATATTTTGAACTCTCCATATCTATTTCTATAAAATTTGAAACTTTAACAAGTTCTTTAAGGTAATTATAAGCCATTTCTTTGTCAATATCAAGGCCAATACTTGTTAATTTAACGGATATTGAATTTTCACCTTCTATATTCTTTAATATATTCATATATTCAAAAAACGTCTTTTCAGCTTCCTTTTTCTCCAAAACACTTTCACCAAGATAATCCAAAGTAACTCTTATATTAAGTTTATTTAATTTGTTTAAGATTTCAAGAGCGGAGCCTAAATCATAACCTGCCACAAATCTATCTACTAATTTTTTTGTAGTTTTAGAATTAATTAAAAATTTTTCAAAATTCTTATTATTTGAAAGTGATAAAAACAAATTCCTTAACAAACTATCAAACACTAAAACTTTACCTCCTTTTCTATGTTTTCCGTTGGTAGGACTAAAATTGGAATTTCAATTGGGTTTTTTAATAAGTGGTTTGAAGATTTATCTTTTATTTGAATTTTTAAGTTAATTACACCATAATAATTTTTGGGGGTTTGAAATTTAATGAAAAATTCATTATTTTTATAACTTGTTTCAAAATTTATATTTGGATTGAAATTTATATCAAATAGAAAATCAAAATTGTTATTAAATTTTAGAATAACTTCACCATCACTTCCCGCTGAGACGAAAATCGGAACATAAATTTCAGTTAATTTTACATTAAATGTTTCATTCATTTGAATTTCTCTTTTAATTTTCTTACCATCTCTTATTTCATTTACAAGAAATAAAGAAAAACTTTGAATTTCTGAAAATGCTTCATATAATTCTTCAAGCATTTCTTTTGCACTTGTAAATAATTCATCTTCCAATTCAAGCGCTTTTAAGATAAATTTTTCTAATTTTTTTGGAATATTTGGATTTAAATGACTTGGAAGTTCTATCTTATTAGATAGTTTTTCAGCATGAGTTTTGGCAATATCTTCTTCGTTATAAGGTGGTTTCCCTGTTAGCATATAATATAATAATGCTCCAACAGAATATAAATCAAGTTCGTATGGCGTAATATCTATTCCTCTTAAAACTCTTGGAGATATCCAAGTTGGTGCAGATAGAAATCCTGAAAGCTTCAATTTTCTTATTGCTTTTTGTGCAATATATCCAAGTCCAAAATCAGTAATTATTACATTATTATCTTTAAATCTTATATTTTCAGGTTTTAAGTTTTTATGAGCAATTCCATGGGAATGAACATAAACTAATGCATTTAAAATATCTTCTGTTATATGAAAAGCATCTTCCAAACTTAATTTTCCCTTTTTATTTATTAATGTTCTTAAATCCTCTGGCAAATAATCAATTACAAAATATAAAATTTTTCCATCCATTTCTTTATCAATATCAAGTATCCAATTGATATTTGGATGACCTTCAAGCCCTGCTACTTGTCTTAATTGTTCTAAAACTTCAATAGCTGTTTCTTTTAAAATTTGGACATCTTTTTGATCTCTAATAATATCAATCCTAAAAATTTTTATGATAACTTCTTTATTTAAAAATTGATGAATTCCTTTATAAACATGAAATAATGGACTTACCGCTATTTCTTCTTTTAATAAATACTTTCCACTGAAAATTTTATTTGAAAATGGACTTTTTGTCATTTTTAAAATTTTAAAGGCTTTTTGTAAGTTATATTTATTTCTATATTTTGCCCACCCGCCCTATATTCAAGGCTTCGCCTTTAAAAAACCCCATCTATTGAAAGCAAACTTTTCCTTTATAAATTTATAAATTAAAAAGTTAGAAATGAGACCATGTCTTTTAGCTATTTCATATGCTCTTTTTTCCCAGCCTTTTATGATATATTTAGCAACTAAATCTTGTTTTCTGTGCTTAACAATTAGTTTTAAATCCTTATTTAAAATTGCTAAAAATGTAGGTTTTTTAATTTGTAAAATGAAATTTTTGGCTTCTTTTAATTTCCCTTCAATATAAAGAGCAAATGCTTTTGCCAACTTATAGTTATCATCATCAAATTCTCTATTTACAATATCAATTTCTATGGTTTTTATTTCCAATATAAATCTCAAGTGATTCCCTTTTAAAAAGTAAGACAAAGCTTTTAAAATTTTAAAATAAATACTATCGTCTGAAATTCTTGAAAATTCTTCAAAATTTCCTAAGTGGAATTTTAGTTTTTCATCTTTAAATAATAAATGTGCTTTTTTAATATGTCCTAAACTTACAAGAATAGAATATATTAGTTTTGAAAGCTCACTATCTTTTAAATTTTTATATGATTTAATCCACCTTGAAAAAATTGGAAATAGTTTCTTATAAACTTCACTATCATAATAAAGACTATTTAAAATCAATAATAAAATTGGTTTTTTAATTTGCTCTGGGAGTTTTAAAAATTCATTTAAATGCCTTTTAAAAATTTTTTTTATTTCATTATAATTACCAGATGCTCTTAAAAACATAATTTCAGGAATAAATAAACTATAATATGTTAAAAGAAATTTTCTTTTTAATGCTAATTCTTTGTATTCCCTTATTTTATAAATCATTTCCTTGGTTGTTATTAAAATTGTTTTAGAATGGAAAATTTTTGAATAAATATAAGAAAATTTATAAACTACTAGATTGATGGGCAGTAAATTATCAGGAAGTTTCAATAAAATATCATAATCTTTTTCACTTGAAGGAATAAAGTGTTTTAAAAATTTTTTTAGATTTTTCAAATCATTTTTTTCAAATAAATAATGAACAAGTTGATTTATCTGCTTATTTTCTTTAAATCCATAAATATCATAAAGTGAAAGTTTAGAATAAATAGTAGAAATTGGCATTTTAAAAATTTTTGACAAATCTTTTAGATTTAAAAATGGGTTTTTCTCAAAGTAAATATAAATTTTATATGCTTCTTTGTCATATTCAAAAAAATTATTCTTTCTTTTAATTCTTGAAATTGTTGCTGGACTTAAATTTAAAATTCTTGATATTTCTCTTATTTTAATCCCCTTTTTTATCATTTCATAAGCTTTAAACTTCTTTATAATATCGGTTTGTTTCATAATATTGAAAATTATAAAGTAAAGTGATAATAGCATTTTTAGACTTTTTGAAATAATAATAAATACTAGTGTTTCAATTGCCTAATAAAAATTGATTATTGTCTTAAAATTCTAATATGCTTTTGATAACTTTTAGTGCTCTATTTTATAGAGAGTTGAATTTTCAAGGGATTTTTAATTATGTTACAAGCTTAGTCCCTCTTCCAAATGGAAATTACATTCTTGTAATGCATGGACCTTGGCCCAATGGTTGGAATGGGAATTTGGAGTATAATACACTTGTTAAACTTGATAGCCTTGGTAATGTTATAAGTCATAAAGCTTTCGGTATAAATAGTTCAAGTACAAGATTTCTTGAAATTCTTAAATTGCTTCCAATAAATAATTATCAAAGAATAGTTGGATTTGGTTATGTAAATTTTGATAATGCTACTATTTATGGTTCTGATCCTCTTTATATGATATTTGATACAAACTTAAATCCTATTGCTCTATACAATTTACAAAGTACATCAGATAGACATGGTTTAGGATTTGATGCCTTTATTCTTTCAGATGGAAAGCTTTTTGGATGGGGATGGGGAACAAGTCCAAGTGGTTCTTTTTATGCTTTTCATGGTGCTTTCTTTACAAGTATAAATATAGGCTCAGATGTGAATTACTTTTGGACAGGTCCAGCTAATGTTAATAGTAATCTATTGTTTTCAGGAGTAAGAGGAGAGGTTAGAAATGATACATTTATATTTTACTTAGAACTTAATCAATTTGCCTATGATAGACTCCATCCTTATTTTACTCAAAATAGAGGAAAGTTTAATTTGTTTTTCTTTAATACACAAAATCCTTACAATTATTGGGCAAAATCTTATAGGGTTAGTATCTTTTCAGATTATTTAAAAGAGTGGATAGGTGGTTATTTGCCGGTTAGGACTTCTACTGATCCGGAATGGAACGCTGTTTTAGCAGGTGATATAAATAATAATCTAATTAATGGTTCTAGTGTTGATATTCTTCCTGAAAGTAATGGTTTTCTTGTTGTTGCAAATGGTGGATTATGGTACGATTCAACTCGGTGTAGGAGCCCGATGATGGGTTGGAGTTATGATTGGGTATTTTATAAACAGGATAGGATTTTTATAATTAAATTTGATGCTAATGGGAATTTACTATGGGCTAAAAGATTGGTTTTTCCAGGATTGAACTGGACAAGAGGTGGGGCTAGAAGGTCAGTATGTCGCACAATTACTGATTCTCTTATCTACACTAATTACTTAAATCATCAAATTAAAATTATTGGTGTTGTGAAGTTTGATGATAGTTATATTATTGGAGGGATAAGGATTATTGATAGTACTTGTAATACCATAAGATTAGGAAATAATTATTATTGTCAAGGACAACCTAAAAGAATATTTTCAAAACCATTCTTGATAAAAGTAGATACACTTGGTAATTTTAAATGGGGCTATTATTATGATATTCCGAATCCTTCATATCCATTTTTCTTTATTCATGAAAACTTAAATAGAGCTATCGTAAAGGATTTCAATAATAATATTATAATGTTTGGAACAATAAATGATGGTGGTGTTTATGAGGAGGTTTCTGGTGTTGTAATAAAGTTTGATAGTGCTGGTAATAGTTGCTTAAATAGAACACCATTTACTTTAAATACTGAACTTGTTGATTGGGCTGCTGATGATCCAAGTGGATATTATGGTATAGGTCCTTGGGGTTTTACACATGATGGTTGGGCAGTTTCAGTTATGACAGGACTTTCATTTAGTGGTTTAAGTTGTATTATAACACCCCTTTTAAATTCTGAAAATTATAAAAACTGCTTTGAGATTAGAAAAAATAAAATTGTATTCAAAACAAATATTTACTATAAAATATATTCTATTGATGGTAAGCTGATTACAAGTGATAATTCAAAAGAAGTTAATCTAAAAGAAGGTGCTTATTTAATTGAAATAAGAAATAGGAGAGTAAAAGTTATTGTTCCCTAATCTAGTTCCTTGATTTTAAACTATCTTTAATTTTTTCAATTAGCTTTTCTAAATTTATTCTTTCTTTTGCTGAAATTTTAATAACTTCATTTCCTTCAACTTCATTTGGAATTTCATTTTCATTTACAATATCAATTTTATTTATAACAATTAAAAATGGTTTTTCAAGAATTTTTGGATTATATTTAATTATTTCATTTTTTAACTTATGGAATTGCTCTTCAATTGAGGTTTGCGTTGGGTCTAATAAAAATATAATCATTTTAACTCTTTCAATATGTCTTAAAAATTCAATTCCAAGGCCCTTTCCTTCACTTGCTCCTTCAATAATTCCTGGAATATCTATAATTGTAATTCTGTTATAATAATCATCATAAATAACACCTAAATTTGGAATTATTGTAGTAAATGGATAATCACCAATTTTGCTTTTAGCATTTGTTATAGCATTTAAAAGTGTTGATTTGCCTGCGTTAGGAAATCCAACAATTCCAACATCAGCAATTGTTTTGAGTTCTAATTTTAATTTTAATTTTACTCCCATTTCTCCTTTTTCAGCTATTTGAGGTGTTCTGTTTTCTGGTGTCTTAAAAGCACTGTTCCCTCTTCCACCTTTTCCGCCTTTCGCAATTAGAATTTTTTGATTGTGATATAAAATTTCACCAATTTTTTCATTTGTTTCTCTATTATAGATAACTGTTCCAATTGGAACTTTTATGTAAATATCTTTTCCCCTTTTTCCTTTCATATTTTTTGGCTTTCCGTTTTCACCATCACCAGCTTTAAAATAACTTTTCTTTCTAAAATGTAATAATGATGTTAAGCTCTCATCGCCAACAATATAAACATTTCCTCCATCTCCTCCATCTCCCCCATCAGGGCCTCCTCTTGGGACATATTTTTCTCTTCTAAAATGAACTATTCCATCTCCACCCTTTCCAGATTCTACAATTATATAAGCAATATCATAACTCATAGAAATAAACTATAAAATTTTTTTGGTTCAATGATTTCAATTCCTAAATCCATGGCTAATTTAATCTGTCCTTCATCAGCTGTTGATAATATAGCTTTTTGCTCAATAGCAAGTAAAATCGTATCTACATCTTCTTTTGAATCAACAATTCCTTCCCTCATAACCCTTCTATAATTTTCTCTCAAATATTTTATTGCTTCATCTTTGTTTTCAAATTCTCTAACAGCTTTTTCACTAACTCTTAAACCTCTATTTATTCTATCTCTCATTTCTGATAAAAAATTATATAGAACAATTCCAGGGATTTTTACTTTATATCTATTTGGTGTTTTAACTCTGAAAAATTTTTGAAAAAGGTCGGGAATTTTTATAAATGTTGAAATTTCACTTAATGTACTTGGTGTTAAATAAACTTTAATTTCTTTATTATTTTTAAGCTTTTCAATTAACCAGTTTAATGCGCCTTCTATTGAATTTGAAATTTCCTTAAAGCTATAAGGGTTTGTTATGACACTTGTATCTATTACAATTTTCATTAATTATAAGCACAATTATTTGCATATATTTCAACATTTTGAAATACTTTTAAATTTACTTTAAATGTATCAGGTGTTTGTCCCTGACAGAAGTAGGACCTAGTTTCCTTTATTCCATTAACTTTAACTGAAAATTTCACAATTCCATTTTCATGACCACTTGGAATACCTATTTTGATTGTATCAAATGTTATTACTTTTGAATTTGAGCTTTTCGTAGGACCACTTATTGTTAGGTTTCCATCATAAGTCGCATATATTGTCCAATTTTGAACAGTTTGCATAGAAGAATCAACATATATTTTTCCAGAAACTTTTAAACTATCAACAATAATAATTTCTTCACTTTTTTTTGGACCTGATGAACAAGCAATTAAAATAATAGTAATAATAGGGAATAAAAATCTCATAATGGGCCCGCCGGGATTCGAACCCGGGACCCCTGGATTAAAAATCCAGTGCTCTAACCAACTGAGCTACGGGCCCAAGTTTGAAAATTTTAAAGGACTAAAAATTGCTGTGTCCAAAAATTCTGGAATTATTTATTTTTCAAAAGCCTTCGGCTTTAAAATACCCATTTTTTGCTTTGGGGGGCAGAGCCCCCCTTAATAATCCCCCCATAATTATTGGACAAAGCAACTAAAAATTAGTTTTTTGAAAAACCCTGTCTTATGCCTTGCCCCCCTAAACCCCCCGATAGATCAATTGATTGTCATTAAATTACTTTACCAAATTTTCTTTTTCTTTTTGAGTAATCTTCTATTGCTTTTAAAAATTCTTCCCTTCTAAATTCTGGCCATAGTGTTTTTGTAAAATATAATTCTGAATAGCTAATTTGCCATAATAAAAAGTTTGAAATTCTATATTCTCCACTAGTTCTAATAAGAAGGTCAGGATCTGGAAGGTTTGGATCATATAAAAAATTCCTAAAAGTTTCTTCATCAATAGATTCTAATTGTGATTTTATAATTTTATTAACTGCATCTAAAATTTCTTGTCTTCCACCATAGGAAAGTGCTAAGTATAGTTTTAATTTATTGTTATTTTTTGTTTTTTCAATAGCTTTAAATAGTTCATTTTTTACATCATTTGGCAGATAATCTAATTTTCCAATTGCTCTAATTGAAACGCCATTTCTATTTAACTCATCTACTTCATTTTTTAATAGAAATTTTAATAATTCCATAAGACCCTTTATCTCTTCCTTTGGTCTTTGCCAATTTTCTGTTGAAAACGAATATAATGTTAAATACTCTATTTTAAGTTCTAAGCAAACTCTAATAATTTCTCTAACGGACTCGGAACCTACCTTATGACCTATTATTCTTGGAAGATTCCTTTCACTAGCCCATCGCCCATTTCCATCCATTATAATTGCAATATGTTTAGGAATTTTCAATCTACATCCGAATGTTCTACTTTCTTAATATCTTTTCCCTTTAATTTTGATATAATCATAGGTAATGTTGTGTATTCAAGTTCATCCTCTGGTAATCTTGATGGTTCAAATATACCTTGTCTCCTCATTAAATTTGCTATTTCATATGCAATTCTTCTTGGTTCATCAAAAGCTGGGTCATCAAATAAATCTCTTGGTCCAATTAGTTTGCCATTTGAGAGTTGAAATCCAAGAGCAACTACTCTTGGGGGACCATCAAATCTTGAGACATTACTTTGATGCATAGCAACTGGCATTAGAGGTCCCATATGGGAACCACGCATCCATCCTTCTACAATAAATGGTCTTGCAAATGGTTCTAATATCTCACCAACAGCCGGAAATCCGCTTTGAGCTCTAACAATCATAACAGGGTCATCTTTGCCTACATATTTTCCTGCTATAAGTGATAATTTTTGGCTTGAGGCAACAGCTGCAATTTCCTTGTCTTTTCTTCTGAAAACCTTTGTAATTACATATCTTGAAATACTACCTATTAATGCTAATAAATCATATAATCCCTCTGGTGTTGGAATTCTATAAGTTTCACCTTCTTTAACATCCAAGACTTCAAATTCAAATCCTTCATGCATTGATGGGTCAATTACTAATCCCGAGGTATTCATAGGATTAGCAAACATTTCATAAAGTGGTATATTCCAAGCACTTGGAGATGTTTTATCAGCCATAAATACAATTATTGGTTCAGAGGGTCTTTCATTTATTTCCATTTCTGCAACACCAGGACCCATTCCTTTGACATTCCCACTAAATGCATCTGATAGTAAATCTTGTCCAGCACCATATAGTTTTAGTTCTTTGGCAACATTAGTTGCTTCTTTGAAGGCTTCCCAAGCAAGTTTATGAATTTGCTCGTTATCAGGACCATAATTATGTGTCATTATTAAATTTATATCATCACCAACTCTACCTACAAAGTAATCTATAATTAACCCTTTCTCTTTCGCTGATTGTAGTTTCTCTTCACATGCTTCTATGAGTTTTGGATGTGTTGATGAATGTCCTACATAACCTCCTACATCAGCTTTTATTACACTTATTGTAATTTTCATTTTTTAACCTCCTTTTAAAGATTGAAAATTTTAAAGGACTTAAATTTTGCTGTGTCTAAAAATTATGAAAAATATATTTTTCTATATTTCTCCGAACCACCCTGAAATCAAGCCTTAGGCTTTAAAATGCCCATATTTTCCGCTTTGGAGGTCAAAGCCACCCTAAAAACTATAATTTCAAAAAATTTTTCGGAAATTAAAGCTAACTTTTTTATTTTAAGCTTTAAACTTTTAGCGTTTATGAAGGTTGAAAATTTACTAAAATTTTTAAAAGAAAAAAGAGAGCAAATTATATTTGCTTTTGGCATTGTTCTCATAGTTATTATAATTTTGATTTATAATAATTTATCAAGTAAAAGGGTAAGTGCTGATAGTCAAGTTGCTTTCATTCAGGGTTTTTATGGAATTCAGTTTGGTGATACATCAAATGCTCCAAAAATTTTAATGGAACTTTATTCAAGAAATAAAAGTAATTTTATTGGTTTTTGGTCTGGTCTTGTTCTTGCTGATTATTATTATAAGTTTGAAAAAAAGGATAATTCTTATTCAATTTTAAAGACGATAAAACCATTTGATGAAATTGGTAAAACCGCATATAAAATTTTAGAAGCAAATTTAAAGTCTTCTCCTTCAAGTTTGAATATAAAAACTGACTTTAAATCCATAAATAATTATGTTGCTTATAGAAAGGCCAAAATGCTCCTTGCCAAAGGTGATAAAACGGAAGCTATTAGGTTATTTAAAGAAATATCAAAAGGCAATGATATTTTCTCTGAAATGGCAAAGGAAGAACTAAGGGCATTAGGAGAGAAGTTATGATTTTTAATACAACAAAAATAAAGTTTATTTCTATGCTTTCTTACATCTTTCCATTTGGATTTATAAATGCTTTGTTGTTTCAAGATTTTGAAAATGAATATGTAAAGTTTAATGTTATTCAAGGATTTATTGTGAATTTGCTTTATTTGTGCTTTATAATTTTTTACCTTATGATAGCTCTTTTGATAGGACCAATACCTTATGTTGGATATATAAAGAATATAATTGGTTTTGTTTTTCTTTCAATTTCACTTTTTATTACTATAAGAGTTTTTTTGGCTGTTTTAGATGAGGAGATCTATAAAGTTCCTTTTATAAGTTTTTTAATTGAAAACTTTGAAAAGTGAGGGAGGACTATGTTCTTAAATAATGAGCGATTTACCGATAAAGCAAAAAGAGCGCTTCTCTTAGCAAGAGAGGAAGCTTTAAGATTTGGAAATGAATATATAGGAACTGAACATCTTTTGCTTGGAATACTTAATGTTGGTGAAAGTATCGCTATTTCTGCTCTTACAAATTTGGGTGTGGATATAGAAGAGCTTAGAATAGCTGTTGAACATTCCATTCATAGAGGTGAATTTTCAAGGAGAGATCTTTCTGCTGAACTTCCACTTAATGCTTCATCAAAGAAGGCTATAAATGGTGCTATTGAGGAAGCAAGAAGAATGGGTCAAACATTTGTTGGGCCAGAGCATTTGCTTCTTGGATTGCTAAAAGATAGAAGATCACTTGCTGCTCAAATTCTTGAAAGTATGGGTATTGATTATGATAGTATAAGACAAGAGATAATTAGATTGATAAATCAAAATAGATATGAAGAATCTATGGGTTATTCATCTGGATATAGTTATTTTCCTTCTTATGAGCAAAGAAGAACAACTACACCACAAACACCAAGGCAATCAAATACAAGAGTTTTAGATAGTTTTTCAATAGATTTGACGCAATTAGCAAGGGAAGGTAAATTGGACCCTGTAATTGGTAGGGAGGAGGAGATTGAAAGAGTTATTCAAGTTCTTTCAAGGAGAAAGAAAAATAATCCTGTTTTAATTGGTGAGCCTGGTGTTGGTAAAACTGCTATTGTTGAAGGTCTTGCACAGAGAATAGCGAATGATGAAGTTCCTCCTGTATTAAGAAATAAGAGAATTGTTGCCCTTGATCTTGCTGCTATTGTGGCGGGAACAAAGTATAGGGGTCAATTTGAAGAAAGAATAAAAGCTATATTAAATGAAGTTATAAATGCTCCTGATGTTATACTATTTATAGATGAGCTTCATACAATGATTGGAGCGGGAGCTGCGGAAGGTGCATTAGATGCTGCTAATATCTTAAAACCTGCACTTGCAAGAGGGCAAATAAGACTTATTGGTGCTACTACACTTGAAGAATATAAAAAATATATTGAAAGAGATGGAGCACTTGAAAGAAGATTTCAACCAATAATTATTGAACCTCCATCTGTTGAAGAAACTATTAGAATTCTCGAAGGTTTAAAAAGGGAATATGAAGAATATCATGGAGTAATATATACACAAGAGGCAATTGAAGCTGCTGCCAAACTTTCTGATAGATACATTCAAGATAGATATTTGCCTGATAAGGCTATTGATGTTTTAGATGAAGCAGGTGCAATGGTTAAGCTTACTAAGCAGATTGACGATCCAGAATTAAACAAACTTCAAAGAGAATTAGAACAAATTAGAAAAAGAAAAGCGTTTGCAGTTAGAAAAGAGGAATATAACTTAGCAGAAAAATTGAAACATAAAGAGGAAGAAATTCTTGAAAAAATTAGAAAGAGAAAAATGGAGATAAAAAAGGAAACTGCTGAGGTTACTTATGAAGATGTTGCTAAGGTAATATCCAGGTGGACAGGCATACCACTAACTCAAATAAGTTCAGATGAGGAAACAAAATTATTAAAACTTGAAGAAGAACTTAAAAAATATGTAATAGGTCAAGATTATGCTATTAGCTTATTAGCAAAAGCTATTAGAAGGAATAGAGCAGGTATTAAAGATCCTAAAAGACCTATTGGTTCGTTTGTATTTCTTGGTCCAACAGGTGTTGGTAAAACTGAACTTGCTAAAAGTTTAGCAAGAGTACTATTTGGAAGTGAAGATGCACTTATAAGAATAGATATGAGTGAGTACATGGAAAGACATAATGTTTCAAGACTTATAGGCTCACCTCCTGGTTATGTTGGATATGAAGAGGGTGGTCAACTAACTGAAAAAGTTAGAAGAAAACCTTATAGTGTTATTCTTTTTGATGAAATTGAAAAGGCACATCCTGATGTATTTAATATATTGCTTCAAATTCTTGAAGATGGTATATTAACTGATGGACTTGGTAGGACAGTTAGTTTCAGAAATACAATTATAATAATGACATCAAATATAGGAACAAGACAAATTAGAGAAACAAAACATTTAGGTTTTTCAGTAAAAGAAGAAAAGGAACTTGATTATAATGAGCTTGAAAAGTTATTGAAAGATGAATTTAAGAAGGTTGTTTCTCCAGAATTTTTAAATAGAATAGATGAAGTTATTGTTTTTAGACCATTAAACAAAGAAGATTTGAAGAAAATTATTGAAGTTATGTTAAGAGATTTAAGAGAAAGATTGAAAGAAAAACATATTACGATAAAAGTTTCAGATAGATTAAAGGAATTTTTGGTTAATCAAAGCTATGACCCTGAATTTGGAGCAAGACCATTAAGAAGAGCTATAAGAAAATATATAGAGGAGCCAATAAGTGAAGCAATAATAAAAGGTGAAGTTAAGGAAAATTCTGATGTTCTAATTGATTTAAATGAGAATAATGAAATTATTTTTAGAACGGATGTTTTAAGTGTGCTTTAAAATTTCAAAATGCCAAAAGTAAAATTATCTGTTAAGAAAAGAGAAAGACAAAACCTAAAGAGAAGACTTAGAAATTTATGGTACAAAAAGAGAATTAAAGATGCTATAAAGCGTTTTCTAAAAGCAAGTCTTGAAGAAAGAAAGGAAATTATAAGGGAAATATATGAATATGTAGATAAGGCAGTTAAGAAAGGTGTTATTCATAAAAATAAGGGAGCGAGAATAAAGAGTAAATATGCCAAGTTATGCTTAGAAGGACAAAACAAAGGGAAGTGATTTTGGATATTTTAAAAGAAAGTAGGAATCATCCTACTGCTGAGGAGATTTATATTAAAGCAAGAATGTTCATGCCTAAAATAAGTTTATCTACAATATATAGAGCATTAAAAAGTTTGGTTAATGAAGGTAAGATATTAGAAATAAAACTACAAGGTGAAAATTATTCAAGATATGATTATCCTTTAAAGGAGCATCAACATTTTTATTGTAAGAAATGTAAAAAAATTTTTGATATTGATATATCGCTTGATGGTGATTTTGAATTACCTCATAAGGTTGAAGAGTTTAGAGCTTTATTTATAGGTATATGTCAAGATTGTTTAAAAGGAGGTTATTATGAGAAGGTATGAAAGTATGGTTATTATAGATACAAAAATTGATGAGAATGAAAGACTAAAAACCATAAATAAAATTAAGGAATTTATTGAAAAATCAGGTGGAAAAATTATAAGTTTTGAAGAATGGGGTAATAGGAAACTTGCTTATCCCATAAAGAAAAGGAATGAAGGATATTATATTTTGTTAAAATTTGAAAGTGATAGTAAGCTTCCTTTAGCTTTAAGAGATTTTTATAGACTTGAAGAAAATATATTAAGGAGTATTATTGTGAGGGAGGATGAATAATGGCTCAATTGCGATTCCCATATATAAATTCAATAATTCTTTCTGGAAGACTTGTTAGTGATTCAAGTATTAAAGTTCTTCCTACATCAGGCAAGCAAATTCTTGAATTTAGAATTGCCACTAACAGAAGATATATTCTAAATGGAGAAAATAGAGAAGAGACATTATATATAAACTGCATTTATATGGGTCAGAGGGTTAATGAATATTCTGAAATTTTAAAAACAGGATTTCCAATAATTGTTGAAGGTCGTTTAAGATATAGAGAATGGACTGATCAAAACAATAATAAACGAAATACCTATGAAATTATTGTTAATAGAATACATTTATTAGAAAGGAAAGATGTTATTGGGGAAGTTGAGCCTCCTCCTGAACCTGATGAATTAGAAAAAGAAAAGCCTTCATTTCAGATGAACTTAGATGAGGAAGAAATAAGTGAAGAGGATATACCATTTTAAAAGGAGGTTTAAATATGAAGAAAGCTAAAAGAAAGATAGATTGGAAAGATGTTGAATTTCTGAGACAATTCATAACGCCAAGAGGTAAAATTATGCCAAGAAGGCAAACTGGGCTTTCTGCTTATGAACAAAGGCAATTAGCAAGAGCTATAAAAAGAGCTAGAATTATGGCTTTATTACCATTTGTGGAGGATTATTATCTATGAAAAGAGTTAAGGTTATTATGGACGATGGTAAAGTTTTGGAAGTTAAGTACGGATATGCTAATTATCTTATAAAAATGGGGCTTGCACAAATGTACAGTGAATCTAAAATTAAGGAAATGGAGTATCAAAAGAAAGTTATATTGGAAAAACAAGAACGACAAAAAAAGAAAGCACTTGAATTGAAAACGAAATTAGAGAAAGAAAAAATAACATTTTTAGTTAAAGTTGGTGAAGATGATAGAATGTACGGTTCAATTACAAATAAAGATATTGCTGAAAAATTGAAAGAAAAAGGTTATGATATAGATAGAAAATCTATTCTTCTTGAAGAGCCTATAAGAGCTATTGGTAGTTATACTATTCCTATAAAACTTCATCCAGAAGTTATAGCTGAAATTAAAGTTAAGGTTGAAAAAGAATGAAGAATTTAATAGAAGTTGAAGTCAGAAATATTTTGTTTATTAAGAATGATGAAGGAGAAGGTTCTTTTCTTGTAATACTTGGAGAAAAAGAGGGAAAGAGAATTCTACCAATAAGCATAGGACTATTTGAGGCACAAGCAATAGCAAGAGCAAAAGAAGGGATAAGAGGTGAAAGGCCTTTAACTCATGAATTAATTGTTAAGTTATTTGAAGAGATTGGTGTTAAACTTGAAAAAGTTATTGTTAATGATTTAATTAATGAAGTTTTTTATGCAAGGTTAATTATAAGAAAAGATGATAAATTATTAAGTATTGATGCAAGACCATCTGATTCAATAGCAATAGCTGTTCTAGCAAATGTTCCAATTTTTGTCAGTTCAAGTGTTATGGATAGAGCTGGTGAAGAGCCTCCTGAGGATATTGAAGGTGATATAGAGGCATAGATTGAGAAGAACAAAAATTATAGCAACATTTGGACCATCCTGTAAAAATGAAGAAATAATTAGAAAACTTATAAAAAGTGGTGTAAATATATTTAGATTTAATTTTAGTCATTCAAATGCTGATGAACATATTAATAATGCTAAAATTGTAAGAAAAATAGCAAATGAAATGGGTGTTAGAATAGCTTTTTTACAAGATTTAGCTGGTCCAAAAATTAGAATTGGAAAAGTAAAAAATGGTAAAGCGGTTTTAAAAGATGAACAGATATTTAAAATTACTATAAGAGATATTGAAGGAAATGAAGAAATTGTATCTGTAAATTTTAAGGAAATTTTAAATTATGTTCAAAAAAATGATATTATACTAATTGCAGAAGGAACAATTGTTTTAAAAGTCATTGAAGTCAATGAAGATGAAATAATTACAAAAGTTTTAAAGGGTGGTGAAATATCTTCAAATAAAGGTTTAAACTTGCCATTTAAGGAAATAGATGTTTCCGCTTTAACGGAAAAGGATTTGGAAGATATAAAAAAAGGTATTGAATTTGGCTTTGACTACGTTGCAGTTTCATTTGTTCAGAAACCATCTGATATTGAACTTGTTAGATACTATTTGAGGAAGTTTGGTTCACTTTCAAAAATTATTGCAAAAATTGAAAAGCCTGCAGCAGTAATGAGAATAGAAGATATTGTAGATGTTAGTGATGGGATAATGATAGCAAGAGGAGATTTAGGGATTGAGTTTCCAATAGAAGAATTACCAATAATTCAAAAAAAATTTATAAAATTATGTATTCAAAAAGGAAAACCTGTTATTACTGCAACTCAAATGCTTGAATCTATGATAAATAATCCAAGTCCTACAAGAGCAGAAGTTACTGATGTTGCCAATGCTGTTCTTGATGGTTCAGATGCTTTAATGCTTTCAGGCGAAACTGCAATTGGAAATTATCCCGTTGAGGCAGTTTCAATTATGGATAAAATTATTAGAAAAGTTGAAAGTTCTATTGATTATTCAAGACCTCCTTTTAAAGTTTCTCAGGCACAATTAGATATTAATGATGCAGTTGCTTTTGCTGCTTATGAGCTTTCAAAGTTTTCAAATGCAAAGGCAATTGTTGCCTATACATTTTCAGGTGATACTGCTAGGAGGGTTGCAAAATTTAGACCTTCTGTTCCAATTGTTGCTATTACACCTAATGAATTTGTAGCAAATCAATTAGTTTTAAGTTGGGGAATTATTCCTATTGTTTCAGAAATGGTAAATTCATTTGAAGAAATGGTAAATATAGCAAGAATGAAAGTTAAAGAAATAGGTTTAGTAAAGGAACTTTCAAAAATTGTTATAATAGCGGGATTGCCTCTTAAAGTTCCAGGAAATACGAATTTAATACATCTTACAGATGTTCATTAAATTTAAAATCATTTATTTTACCACACACCCTGAAAATAAGGCGGAGCCCCCTCATAAGTTAGACAAAATAAAACAAAAAAATTCCTAACATTGCAGAAAATGAACTTGAAATAAAATTTGTTAAGTTATTTGAAATTATTCCTTTCCTTTCAATTGTTGCTCCAATTATAGAATCAAATAAATTTCCCAAAATTCCCATTAAAAAAATAAAAAACCAATTTTTATGAAATAACGAAATGATTAAACTTCCTAAAATTCCACCTAAAAAACCAATTAAACTAACTCCACCTGATGTTCCCTTTTCAACCTCTTTAAAATTTGTAATTAAATAGGCTTTTTTTGAGAATTTCATTCCAAATTCAGTTGAAAATGTATCACTACACATAGAACTAACAGCACAAAGATGAGCAAAGTAAAATATATCATTAGGGTAAAACATGTTTAAAATACTTAAAATAAAACTAATTCCACCATTAGCGATAACTTGAAATAAATTTCTTTTTGTTTTTTTGTCATTTAATTTTGATAATAATGAGCCAAGAACTAAAAATAATAGTAGTGGAATAACCCATTTAAAACCCCCAGCATATAAAATAAAACTTCCAATAATAAATGTTGTTATTGAAGCACTAAAATCAAGCCAATTAAAAACTAATGAAATAAAAGCGATTAAGAATGCGAAGAATATAGCACTTATAAAAAATTCTAACTTAACATTCAAAATTAAAATTGAAAAAATAACAATAAGTAAATTATCTAATCCCCTCTTTGAAATATATTCAACAAGTGTTAAAAAAATTGAGAAAACTATTGAAAACAATAAATTTTTTGAAAAGTAAAACGAAAATAGAAAAGTTAAAAATAAGAAAACTAAACTACCAATTATTGTTTTTTCATTTTTATTTATTCTACTTCCAATTAAGGCACAAATTGGGTCTGAAAAAAACATAGGAAAAAGTGTCAAAAAATATAAATTTTTATTATCGTAATAAATTATTGTTGAAATAAGAACAGCTAATGGATATAAAACTGTTCCGAAATTTCCTTCTTGGTCATATTTTGTAATTTTTAATTTTAGTCCTAAGAAATTCAAAATTGTAAAAATAAAACACAAAATAATCATTTCTTCTTTACTTAAAAAATAACTTGAAATAACAACACCTATTGAAATTAAAATATGTAAAATTTTTCTTGAAATAAAAAGGTCTTTAATAAAAATTTGGACAAAAATAATTGAAGCTAAAATATAAATGAAAAATAAAATCATTTTTTAAATAACTTCTCTTGGTTTTAGATTTAAAATATCCCAAATTTCATTTTCAACACAAGTATTTCCTTCAAGTAGCATTTTAATCTGTTCATCACTTGCAGGAAACAATTCAAAATATCTAAAAATTCTCGCTATCGGTAAGATAATAAATTTTGGAATATAAATTGGAATTATAAATTTATTTTTTGATTTTGCTACTGCCTTAACAAAATCAACATATTTCCATTCTTTATTTCCACAAATATGAAAAATTCTTTTATATGTTTTTTCATTATTTATACTCCTTACGAAAATTTCTGCAACATCTTCTCTATGAACAGGACTAATTTTATATTTACCATCTGAAAAAATTGGAAAGAAAATAAATTTAGATAAATCAAGGATTAATTTTTTAAAATTAAATAACTCATCATCATCTATTATTAAACTTGGTCTAAAAATTGTCCAATTTAAATCAGTTTTTTTGAGATATTCTTCTGCCATATATTTTGTTCTTTGATATGTAGTTCCATTTTCTTTAACACCATTTGCACTCATTAAAATAAATCGTTTTATATTTAATTTAATTGCTAAATCAATTGTTTTTTTAGCCCAATTGTAATGATAATCAATAAATTTCATATTTTTTTGTGGGAATTCTCTTATCAAACCAATTAAATAAATAACACAACTTACATTGTAATTTTTAATTTCATTTTCATAATCTTGAATATTTTGAACATCTCCAATTATAAATTTTACTTTATCTTTTAAATCTCCAAGTTTTCTTATAGATTTTTCTCTTATTAGAAGGATTGGATTATAATTATATTCCAAAAGTTTTCTTGTTATAGCTTTTCCTACAAAACCGCTTCCTCCAACAACAAGCACATTCATCTTTTTCTCCTCCTTTTATAAATTTGCTTTTTTATATCTTTTAAAAGTTCGCCATATGATGTATATATTTTTCTTCTTAAATTTGGTTTTTTCCCGTACATTGGTCCTCCCAAAAATAATATGCAGTTTATTTTATTACAACTCTTATCTAAAATGTCTATACTTTTTTCAAATTTTTTATTATCAACAACATAAACTGCTGAAATTATTAAAAATTTAGGTTTTTCTCTTTCAATTGCCTTTATAATATCAGAATAAGGCGTGTTTGAACCTATATATACAACATTATATCCTTCATAATTTAAAATAAAATCAATAATTCTCAAAGGTATTTCGTGAATATCACCTTCAAGTGAAGTTATTATAAATTTTATTTTCTTTTTCTTTTTAAATGAAAATAAATTTTTTAAGTTTATAATTGATTCAATAACTTTTGATGATGCAATGTGTTCTTGATCTACACTAATTTCTCCTTTTTCCCAAAGCAAACCAAGTTCAAACAAACTCTTGCTTATAATTAAATCAAATGCTTTAACAATTCCAAATGAAAATATGATTACTTTTAATAAGTTTTCAACTTCTTTTTGACTTTTATTTAACATGTAATTTAGTAATTGTTTTGATAATTCTTCATAATCTTCAAAAATAATATAAGTTAATGTGTTTGTATCAGCATTTGAAAAGCCAGCTAAATCAGTTATTTTATTTTCTCTTATAAACTTTATAACTTCTTCAATAGGAAATCTTCTATGACCACCAATTGTTTTATGAAATTTTAGTAATCCTTCTCTTGACCAATTTTTTATCGTCGCTTCACTAACACCTAAAATTTTTGCAATATCTTTGGTTTTTAGAAACATTTTGATAATTTTAAAGGATAAAATCGCTAAAAAAGATAAAAAAGAAAAAAAAGATAATTTAGGCTTTAACATTTTAAAACTTTATGAGAGCTATTGTTGTAGGTTCTGGAATAGGTGGATTAGCAAGTGCTATAAGGCTTAAAAAGCTTGGATATAAAGTTATTATTCTTGAAAAAAATGATATTATTGGTGGTAGAATGGGTTATATTGAAAATAATGGTTATTTCTTTGATACAGGTCCAACATTACTTTTAATGTTAAAACCTCTAATTGAACTATTTAAAGAAGTTGAAGAAAATATAAGTGATTATCTTAATCTTATAAAAATTGACCCTCTTTACAGAATATATTTTAATGATGGGAATTTTCTTGAACCATCAAATGATCTAGCTTATTATGTTAAACAGGTTTCATTAAAGGAATTTAAAAATTTACTTAAATTTTATTCAGACATAACTTACATGTATAACGATACAATTTATAATTTTGTAGAAAAAAATTATTATTCAATTTTTGACTTTATAAATTTAAAAAGCTTAAAATTACTTCTAAAACACAGAATGCTTGATAATCTATATAATAGGGTTTCAAGTTATTTTAATGATTATAGACTTATTTTTGCTAATACATTTCAGAGTATGTACCTTGGAATATCTCCTTTTAGTGCTCCATTTGTATATACAGTTGTTAATTATATGGAGGCTATTGAGGGGATATATTATCCAATAGGGGGTATGTATCAAATTGTTAAAGCTCTTGAAAAAATAATAAATAAAATGAATATAAGAATTTTAAGGGAAGTGGAAGTTAAAGAAATAGATAAAAAAACTAATACAATATACACAAATAAAGGATTTTTTGATGCTGATGTTATTATAGTGAATGCTGATTTACCATATGCTAAAAGTGAATTGTTAAATGAAAAATTACCAAATTATGAGTACTCTTGCTCAACGATAATGCTATATATTGGTTATGAAGGTTCAACAAATATGCTCCATCATAATGTATTTTTAACAGACAATTATAAACAATCATTTGATAGTATTTTTAAGAAAGGAACTATACCAAATGATTTGTCATTTTATGTTAATATATCTTCAAAGACTGATGAAGGTCAAGCTCCTAAAAATTCTGAAAATATATATATTTTAATTCCTATTCCTAATTTAAAAGTTTTAAGAGAAAATTTAAATGAAAAATTAAATGAGATTATAAATAAGGTTTTTGATAGACTTGAAGGTCAAACGAATTTTAGAAGAGAAAGAATAAAATTCATCGTAAAAAGGACACCTTACGATTGGCAAAGTTTATATAATCTTAAATATGGTTCTGCTTTTGGCCTTTCACATAAATTTTTACAAAGTGCATATTTTAGACCAAAAAACTACGAAAAGGAAGGTATTTATTATGTGGGAGCTTCAACAATTCCAGGAAGTGGAATTCCTATGGTTTTAATATCTTCAAAACTTGCTATACAAAGAATTATAAAGGACTTTAATAAAAAGGAGTTAAAATATGAATTATCTCACTAAAATAATTTTATTTATATCATTATTGATAGGGATTTTTAGTATTCTGGGCTTTTATATACTAAAATTCTTTCCAATTTTAACAAGAGATGTTTCTTATCTTATTCCTTTCTTTATTAAATTTGGTGCAATTGGATTTACCTTATCAACTATTGTTTGTTCGTTTATTATTAGCATAAGTTGTTTTGGATTTTTTAGGACGCTTTTATTATTTTCAATATCATTTATAACATCTTTAACCATGGAATTATCTTCAACTTATAATGGATTTCCATTTGGTAATTATAAATATACTGATTTTTTGGGTTATAAAATTTTAAATGAAGTTCCTGTTATTATTCCACTTTCTTGGTTTTCAATTGTTTCATTATCTTATTTAATGGCTAAACGATTACTATTTAATGGATTTAGTTTAGTAATTGCTTCAACATTATTTGGATTTTTTTGGGATTTATCTTTGGATTTTGCTATGACTAAAACTTATCCATTTTGGTATTGGATAGATAAAGGTTTTTTATATGACATGCCTATAAAAAATTGGGGTGGTTGGTTATTTACATTATTTATAATAAATTTTGTATTTTATGTTTTAAGTGGAAATAGTTCTGAAAGATATTCAAAATATGTTTTTTATTTGTATCTTTTAATTGTTGGATTTAGTGTTTTAATGTCATTATTAGGGGGTGGTATAGTTCCCTTCGTTTTTGGGGTTTTGGGAATTTTGATAATAATTTCAATTTCAATGATAAGAAATGTGAAACTATGGTAGATTATAAGTTTTTTGAAAAAATTATATCTAAGCATGCAAGTACATTCTATTTAGCAAGTTTAAGTTTGCCTAAACATTTAAGGTACGATTTTTGGGTAATTTATAGTTATTGTAGATTGGTAGATGAGATTTCAGACCATTTTTTTATAATTAATGATAAACAGAAGGCTTTGGATGAAATATATAAAATTAAAGAAAATTTAATTTTAGCCTTTGAAGGAAATTATAAAAAGGATAATAAAATTTTTTTAGGATTAAAAGAAATTTTTAGAAAGTATAAATTTGATATAAGCCCATTTCTTGAACTCATTGAAGGCGCTATTTGGGATATTGAAGGTATTGAAATTGGAAATTTAGATGATTTAATGAATTATTCAAAATTGGTTGCTGGATCGGTTGGAGCTATGTTATTTCCAATTATTTCAAATTATAAAGATGAAGATATTTTAAAATCTGCTTATAATTTTGGAATTTTTATGCAAATTGTAAATATTTTAAGAGATGTTGGAGAGGACTATAAAATAAGGAGGAGAATTTATATCCCTAAAACGATTTTAAATGAATTTTCAGTAAAAGAATTTCATATAAAGAATGGCTTAATTACACCAAATTATGTTGATATGTTAGAATTTCTAATGGAGATTGCTGAGAAATTATTTTATGAAAATGTTGATAAAATAAAATTTTTAAGAGAGGAAATAAGAAAAGCTATTTATAGATCGGGCATTTGGTACCTTGAAATTTTAAATGCTATAAGATTTAACAATTACGATAATATAAATAAGAGAGCTTATGTGAATAAATTTTTTAAGTTTTTAAGTTTGTTTTTTGATTATAGAATTAAAAAGGAGATTTTAAAAAGAACTATAAAATTTAAATTTTTGAAATTTGAAGAAAAATTTGATGTTAAAAAAGATGTAATTGTAAGTTTTCATTCTGATTTTTCAAATGCTAGTGTAAATTTACCATTTGGAAAAATTATTACTAATGATAGTAAAATAGAAAATGAAAAAATTATAGAATTTATAGTTGATTTTGGAATTTTCAAAAAGAAATTAAAATTATTTATTATTGAATTTAATGAAGATGAACTTGTGGATTATTTTGAAAATTGGTTTCATATTCACAGATTTTATGATAATAAAGTTATTGAGATTATAGCATATAAAATTCCTATTCCAAAATTCATAATGAAACTATTTTTAAATATAAGATATAGGAGGTTGAAAGATGCGATTAGTAAGTATATTTTCAAGAGATTTTAGACTTTTGGATAACAAATTGTTTGAAGGTTATGAAAATAATGAGATAATTCCATTATTCTTGTTTGATGATTTTAATCAGGCTGAACACGGAATTAACTTAAAAAGTTTATTTTTTAAAACGGTTGAAAGTTTTGAAGAAGAGCTAAAAAAATTGAATAGTCATTTATATAAAATTAAACTTGAAGATTTTGGAAAATTTTTAGATATTTCAAAGCCTGATGTTGTTAGAGTTTGTTATGATAGTGAGCCAAGGACACTACAAAGAATAAAGTTTGTAGAAAATGAGTGTTTAAAAAGAAATATAAAACTTGAAAAAATTTATCAATTTTTAATTGAGCCTAAATTTGAAAAATTTAGTTTCATTAGTTTTTCACAATTTTATAAAAAGTTTAAAGATGAAAATTTTGGGAAAATTATAGAAAAACCCAAATTTTTAATAACTCCTAAAATTAACATTGATGAGATTGAAATCCCAAAAATAAACAACGAGAAAATTATTAAATTGTACTTTAAAACAGAAGAAGAAGTTTTAAAACATTTTGAAAAATTTAAAGAGAAGAAATTAAAAAATTATTCAAAATTTAGAGATTATCCATATCTTAACTGGACATCAAAGCTTTCAATATATTTTAGATTGGGACTTATTTCACATAGATATGTTATCAACAATATTGATGATGAAGCATTTAGAAGGGAAATTATGTGGAGTGAATTTTTTAGACTTTGGCTTTTTTATAATCAAGAATGTGTAAATTTAGAATATGATAAAAGATGGAGAAATTTTAATTGGGATTATGATGAAGAAAAATTTAATGCTTGGAAAGAGGGGAGAACAGGTTATTTAATTGTTGATGCTGGAATGAGACAATTAATTGAAGAAGGTTTTATTCACAATAGAGTTAGAATGATTTGTGCAAGTTTTTTAATTAAGAATCTCCATATTGATTGGAGACTTGGTGAAAGGTGGTTTTATAAGAATTTGGTTGATGCTGATTTAAGTTCAAATTTGGGTAATTGGCAGTGGGTAGGTGGTTTTGGTCTTGATAAAGCCCCTTATTTTAGAGTTTTTAACCCTGAAATTCAAAGACAAAAATTTGACCCCAATTTTGAATATATAAAAACTTATATTCCAAATTATCAGAATTATGAATATAAACCTATCGTTGATTTTTATGAAAGTAGAAAAAACTTTATAAATAAAGCAAAGAAAATTTATGAATTGTAGAGCTTGTAATTCAAATAATTTATTATTCTATTTTTCTTCAAAGGGACAACTTGGTGTAAATGGAAATTATGATTTTTATATTTGTAAAGAT
>CBFGJN010000003.1:0-55507 GCA_965649115.1 Caldifarciminota bacterium
GATTTTATAGGGGGTTTTAATGGGAGGCAAAGCCGAAATATGGGTATTTTAAAGGCTCTGCCTTAATTTTAGTGTGGTTGAGCAAAATATAGAAATAACTATACTTTCCGAATTATTGGACAAAGCACTAAAACAAAACATTTTTGCTTTAAAATTTAAAAATGACTGACTTAATAAAGCTTTATGAATTATTAAAAGAAAAAATAGGAGAAGAAACTGCCAAACTTCTTGTTGATGCGATATCAAAAATTTATTCTAATGGATATATAAAGAATGAGCAATTTATTGAAGTAATGAGGACGATAGAAGGTAGGATAAAATCATTTGAGGATATGGTAAAATTTGAATTTTCAAACATGAAGCACAGAAGAATTTCGCTACAAAAGATGATATCAATAGACTTGAAAAGAGAACTGAAAGAATTGAAAAAATGATTTTAGGGCTTTCAATAACTATTATTTCAAGTATCTTGTTATACTTTCTTTCAAGAATATTTCTACCATAAGAGAAGGCTCCGCTCAAAAATTTTCTGAAAATATAGATTTATTGGGGGGCTATAAGGGGGACGAAGTTTTTAAGCCGAAGGCTTAATTTTAGGTTGGGCGGGGAAAGATAAGAAATAATCTATATTTCAAAAATATCGACACCTTTAAAATTTCAATCTTGAAAAAAATTCTTATTGTTATTTTACTTATTTCTTGCTTAAAAAAGGAAGGAATTGAAATTACAAATGCTTATGGAAGAATTGGAATAAAAGGAGGAACAAGTGCAGTTTTTATGAAAATTAAAAATTATGGACAAATAGATACATTATATGAAGTTTATTGCGATTGTTCTGAAATAAGTGAAATTCATCAAACATTTAAAGAAGGAGATAAAATTAGCATGAAAAAAATTGATTTTATTGAAATAAGAGATAATTTTGAATTAAAACCACTTTCTTATCACATAATGTTAATAAATTTAAAGAAAGATTTAAAGGAAAACGATACAATTGATATAAAATTAAAATTCAAGAAAAATGGAGAAAAACTAATTAAAGTCCCAATTAAAAGGCTTTAAATTATAATTTTCAATTTTATAAATTTTTGCATTTTTAACGTAGTTTAATAATTCAAGATTATGTGTTGCCATAATAATTGTCATACCTTGAAAGTTCAAATCAATTAAAATTTTCAAAATTTCAATAGAAGTTGATAAATCAAGATTACCAGTAGGTTCATCCGCTATTAAAATTTCAGGTTGTCTTGCTATTGCTCTTGCAATTGCTACTCTTTGCTGTTCACCACCAGATAAATAATGTGGATAATCATCTTTTATATTAGTTAATTTTGTAAATTTTAAAGCAAACTCTACCCTATCTTCACATAACTTTTTTGAAAGTCCCATATACCTTAACGGAAAAATAACATTTTCATAAACTGTTCTATCATTTAAAATTTTATAATCTTGAAAAATAACCCCAATTTTACGTCTTAAATCTTGAATCTCACTAATTTTCATTTTCTTATGAATTAATTTATCAAATATATAAACTTCACCACTATCAGCAAATTCGTCAAGATATAAATGTTTAAGTAATGTTGTCTTACCTATACCACTCTCACCCACAATAAATACAAAATCACCCTTATTAACCTCAAAATTAACATTTTCAAGGACTTTCTTATTTCCATATTTTTTTGATACATTTAAAAGTTTGATCATAATAATTTCAAAAAGAATTCATGAAGTTTAGTATCAAATGTTATTTCAGGATGAAATGTTATCCCTATAAAATTTCCATCTTTAATACCCACAACTTCATCACCTAATTTAGCAATAATTTCACCTTTATTTACTCTTCTAATAATTGGCGCCCTAATAAAAGCAACTTTTGATTTATAACCAAATGAATATTCAACTTCCGCTATAAAACTTTCTTTTTGTCTTCCATAAGCATTTCTTTCAATTTCAATATCTAAAAAACCATAACCTTTACCCTCTTCATCATTTAAAATTTTCTTTGACATTATAATAATACCTGCACATGTTCCAAGTGTGGGCATTTTTTCTTCCTTCCATCTTAAAATCTCATCTTCTAAATAATTATTTTTAATAATTTTCCTTAATGTTGTAGATTCACCACCTGGAATAATAAGTCCATGAATATCTTTAAAATCTTCTTTATTTTTAACGAATTTATAAGGGACATCAAGCTTTTCTAAAATTAATTTATGTTCTTCAAAATCTCCTTGAATTGCCAATATACCAACTTTTTTCATAATCTAAAAGCCCCCAAAAATGGGGGCTAAAAACTATTGAACAACAACTTTATAATTTTCTTTATTTATTCTAACAATATAAACACCTCTATTCACATTAAAGATAATATCATTTCCAACTTTTCTATCAATTAGAGAACCATTCACATTATATAATGAAATAACAGCGCCTTTATCCATAGTCTTAACCTTAATTTGACCTTTCAAAGCAGTTATAGAATAATTAGAACTCTTAGAAATTTCAGAAACATCAACAACAATTAGAGTATCTTGGAATTGACCATTGCTATAAGATACGCCTTCCTTAGCTAACCAATTATATGAACCAGTAGTGGCACCGGCACTTAAAGCATTGCAGTGTATATCAGTTGAACCATCTTGAGGACTTAAATAAGCAATAATAAGTGTATCTTGATTTGTTATTGAAAGATCTCTCGAGCCTACTCTTGCTGGCCATACGAAATCTTCAAGCTTATTAGGATTATTATTCCAATTTACTTTCCTTAAACCCCAGCTACTTCCACCGTCATTACTAGCAATATAGAAAATATCTTTTGGGGAATTTGTAGTTCTATTTGTTCCACAACCTGAATTCGTTGAATCAGTCCATTGAACAAAGAGGATAACAATTTTATTATCTCCATTTATTGCTAACTTAGGTTGATGAGCAAATGGAAGTTTATCTTGAACACTATTATTAAACCAAGGTGCCCATATCCATTGTTTAATAGGTTTCGTCCAATCTATATTACCACTAGCAGTTCTTGTATATTTTTGTAGGACTAAAATGTGAGAAACTGTCGTATCATTATATGGAACAGGTGATTCTTGAAGTGAATAGAGAACATAAACATAATTTGATGTAAATCTGACATCTATATCAAAAAGTGAGCTAAATGTTTTACCTACTATTGTAAATGCATAAAGAGCAAGTGTATCAATAAGGTTAGCACTAGCGGGATCTGGATTTGTTGTTCCATCTTTTCTAATTAAGAAATATCCAACTTTGTTTTGGGTAGGACTTCCAGCTGTGTTATCAAGACCAACGACATAAACTGAATCACCGCTTATATCAACTGCATATGGTGAAATACCAAAGTTAGTAGTTGGATCTCTAACAGCAATAGGAGAACCTATTAAAGCATTACTTATTGCATCATAAAAACCAAGATAAACAGCATATGTACTTGCTGTGAATCCTATAAAAGCAAATGTATCATTACCCACTTTATAACCTATACTTCTATATGTTCCAAGGTTACCAGTAGCAACGGGTGGGCTACCAACTTTACCTATGGACATATTACCCCAGTTACCACCAACTAATTCTGGCCATGAGCAAACGGGTGTTCCATTTGATGTAAAGCCAACAGCACTTGGATACCTACCATTTGAATTTCCATTTATATTACCAGCTGTATTCCAGGTTTGCCCCCTATTATAACTCCAAGCGGCTCCAACTCTTCCAGAACCGCCAGCGGGATCTACTCTTCTAAAGCAAAAGAGAATGCTATCACCATTAGCAGAAACATAAACAGGTTTGTGAAGTGTTGAAAGCAAACCATATTGATTTACTGAACTATCCTTATATATATCAACAAAAGCAAACGTTTGAGCAGGATTCTTGGGATTGTAGTAGGAAACTCCCCTTTCAACATAGCCATATACTCTATTTAGCTTTGACAGATCAGCTTTTCCAGAAACTTGGGCACCCTTTACAAGTGCCATCTTGCTTATCAAAATCAGCTCCATCATCCTCCTTACCTCCTTTTAAGGTTGTGTAGATAAAAACTCATAAAATTTTGATTTTATAGCACTTTGGTTATTATAAACCCAACGTACATCATTTTTTATGTTACTTCCCCAATTATTATATGGCCAAGTTGAATAAACATCATGTAGTAAATTCGTTAAATTATAATAAAGCTCCAATTTATATAAAATTCTTGCAAGATTAAAAACATTATCTGAATTTTTAAACCTTTTTACAATCCTTGGATTTAATGAATTTATAGGATTTGTAAAATATGCTAAATAACCATATACCATAGCTTGACCAGGATTATCACTCAAATAACCCAAACCTGATGATAGAATAATGATATTCCAAAGCAAACTATCAATATCTTTAAGTGTAGGATTTGATACAGAATATATAATTGTATCATTTGCTTTTGGTAAATCACTTTGCTTAACATTACTATTTTGATCTAACACATGTGTAAAAGGTATTATAATTTTATTTCTATTAAATGCATAAATAGATTTGAGTGAATTATTTAGGAATATGGAAGAAACTTCAAGAATTGGAGTATCAGATATTTGAATATAGTAATAACCGAAATAAACACTATCATTTCCAACTTTTTGAGCGGATATTAAAATTGTATCGGGCATAGCGTTTAAAATAATTTTATTTACAACTTTCTTTAATGGTGGTTCTCCTTGTGCAAAAACTCCAGAGGATGAAAGGGAAAAAGCTTCTTGATATAAGGATAAAGAAGCGGAAGATAAGGCATTTCCATAATAAGCTTCCCTATCTTTACTATTTATTGAAAGTGCCTCAGAAAATAAATTCCTTGCTTTTGAAAACTCAAAAATTGAATAATTTCTCCAAGCTTCATTCATAATATCATCATAGGTAATGGGTGTCTCAGATGGCGTTTTTTTAGCGGAGCAACCTAAAATTAGAAATGAAATAAAGATAAGTCTTTTCATACCCTAACCTCCTTAATTTATAACTTGCTTAAATCTAAACTTCTCTCCACTATACATAATCTCAAAGACATAAACACCTTTCTTAATAGGAATTTCAATAACATTTAAACCAACACTTAAATCCCTATCAAAATTATAAATTACTCTACCATTAACATCAAAAATCCTAATTTTAACATTACTATAAGACGGAAGTGTAAGAAGAAGGTTTTTATTCTCTACTTTGAAAGAAAAGTTATAAATAGGTTTTCCATTGGATACCTTATAATAACCACTACCGTTGAATTTCGCCATTAAATATCCATTTTCATAATAAGTAGTCAAAGGTTGATTTTCATAATAGATAATCTCATTATTTGAACCTTTTATATAAATATAGCCATCAAACTTAGCGTTGGAGAATATATAAAAACCTTCCGAAGTTCTCTTAACAATAACTGGATATTCTACATTATCATTATTCTTTATCTTTAAAAGACCATTATAAAGTAAAATAGTAGATTGAGGAGATAAATAATCCAATTTTATCGTATCAGATGGATAAGTAGATGGGATATTATCAAATTTATCACGAAGATTAATAACAGAAAATATATAATCACCTTTTTGAACCTTAGAAAGAAGAATTTTTCCATAATAGACAATATCAGTTACCGTTTCTAATTCATCCAATTCTATTAGAGGCTTATATATTGGATCAGGCGTAGATAATTGAACATAAGCTTTTGAACACTTACCAACATCAACGCATAACAAATCATTTGCTAATAGAAAAACTTCAAATGTATTTAATGAAAACTTATTTGGTAGTACAAAGAAAGAAGAAATTGTAGGAGGGGTTGTATCATTTATTGCGTATCTTATTTCAACTTTTATCTGATCTAAATTTATCATGAATAATCTTTCTCTTCCTCTTCTTAAACTATCAACTTTAAGTTTCAATGGATTTGTTGAAAGCTCAGAAACAGTTTTTGAAAGCGTATCAATTTTAAAAACTTTTATCTTTGAACTATCTATCCAATTCCAAACAATAGGTTTATTTGCTCCTGTGATTGCAGTAACAACGAAACCCTCTGCCGCATAAATAGGAAGAGAAAGCCACCTATCATTGTCAGCACCACCAACACCTTTAAATATAGGAGATGTCCCTGTCCAAGGATATATCTCCTTATTCTGCAAGAAAGAATTTGAATAATTATATCCATAACCTTTTGAATTTAATAAATTTTTCAAATGGAACTCAACAATATAACTCTTAATTAAACTATCTGGAAATAAACTATAAAATTTATCGTAATTATCTGTTATCTTATTTTTCAAAGCACTTGCATCTTTCTCTTCAAGAAAATTAAACCAAAGATATGAAATTTGTGCTTGCGGGTCATCAAGTGTATTTGCCAAGTTAACCTGATTTATGTAAGGCACCGTAGGATTTATAGCAATGTTATACTTAAAAGTAGCATCAATTTGATCATTTACTACATAAAGCAAGTTTCTTGTATTACCTTGTCTAAAACCATAGAACAATGAAGTATCATTTGAAGCTTTGGAGGCTAAGTAATATGCAATTTGAGAACGAGCAAAGTTATCCTCATTAGGTTTATAACTATACAAGACATAATTTGTATATAAGAAATATAAAGCTTTCTTTAAGGAGTTTCTATTAAAGGACTTGGTACAATCACCATCAGATGAGCTTTCAGATGTTAAAACACTTGCACAATTTAGAACAATATATTCATGTCTTGGATATGGTGTACTTAGGGAATAATAAGGATCAAAATAACCAACAACATTATTTGGATTAACTAAACCCAAAGCATCACTAACATAAAAGCCACCAAGCACAACAAAAATTCTCGGATCATTATCAGAATCAAGAAAATTAGGACTATAACCAAAGTAATTAGTTAAATAGTTATCAACAGTTGGTTTAATTTGACTAAATAAAGTGTCTATGAGATTCGCTATTTTAACTGCAGTGTCAGGAGGAATAATGTACTTCTTAGGTATTTCCTGAATATAAACTGTGTCCATTGTAAGAACATAAATATAAGGAGTTTTTAAAATTACACGAGCATAACCACTATCCGAAGCTTCTATATAATCTTTTCTGAATGTAAGCGAAAAATATGTAAGTGGAACTTGAACCCTATCACCAACATTAAGCTCAGCACTTGCTATTGAAAAAAATGAAAGAAATATAAAAAGCTTTCTCATAACTTAAAAACCTCCTTCAAAACTTATAATGAATAGCTATCTGATTTATGGGTGGTAAAATACCCTTATTATAAAAACCATAATCTAAACCTATTCTACCATAATTAATTCCCAAACCAAAATTTATACCATTTGCTCCATTAACAGCTTCATCAGAATTAACATATAATTTATAACCTGTCCTTATAAAAATTATATTCATAAGCGAATATTCTAAACCCACATTATGACTTTCCAAATTATCAGTTGGGTGATTTAATTGATAAGCTAATAAAATTTTTCCATAAGCAGAAGATAAGATGGAAAGTGATAATCCAAAACTAAATATCGTTGGAAGTCTATAACTTGTATATGTTGAAGTGGTTTCAACAAGACCAGCTTCATAAAGGTACCTTGTATATTGACCAGAGGGCTTCATATCAAAACCAAAATTTCTAATACTTGCAGCAATTACTAAATCTCTAAAACCAGTTATGTAATAAGTTCCAACATCAAGTGCTAAACTATAAGCATTTGAAAATCCTCCAAAACCTTCATATATTATTTTAGAAGATAATCCAAATGAGAACTTGTCAGTTAAAAATTTTGAAAAAGTAAATCCAAGCTGAGTAGCAAGATAACTAAAAGTTCCTATGCTATTTATATTACCACTAGGATCTAATTCGTATCCCTCCATTCCACCAACATAAACACCAGATGCCCAAAAACCTAAATTGCCTCTTTTGGAAGGAACAACATAAGAAACAGCAAAATTATTAACACCCCAAAAGAAACCTGCTAATCCATAAATTGTTTTTAAGTTCAAGGTAGATACAATTGCAGGATTTACAAATGGAGAAGTGCTAGATAAACTAACACCAACATCACCCATAGATTCACTTCTAACATCGTAAGGGAGAGACAAAAACTTTGCACCAGACTGACCAGCTTTTGATATTTGAGCATTTAAAAATCCAAGATAAACAAAAATAAATAAAAATATCCTTTTCATTACTAACCTCCTATCTTAAAATCATAAATCTCAAAATCTTGTAATCACCATCTTTGTCAGATATTTTTGCTAAGTATATTCCAGGTGACACAAGAAAGCCATTTTTTGTTAATAAATTCCATCTTAAAGAACCAGAAGCCGGATTATTGTGATAAAGTGTAATAATATGATCGCCCGAAAGTGTGAATATATCAACCCTTGCAGATGGTGGTAAATTTTGAAATTCTATTTCCTGCGTTATCTTTGTAGCAGACCAAACAGCTGAACCTTTAAATGGATTAGGAACAATTCTAACTTTATCTTTCCAATTTTCTTTTGAAGAAATCGGAGAACCAACATATAACGCTAATGGAGAACCATTAGCATCCTTGGCATAATTATCAAGAGAACTTTGTTGTGAAAGACCGTAAGTGGAAGGGTCAGCAGTTGGAAAGTCAAACGCACTAACAGCATAAAAGTAAGGAAATCCTGGCTTTACTGTTGTATCTTCATAAGTTCTAACGATATTATCAAAGACTTGAACACCAACAGATTTTAAATCATTTAGTGAAAGACCAAATAAACTTTTAACAATTGAATCCTTCCTCCCATCGCTTGTTCCATTTTTAAATATAAGTGCTAAAAGAGAACCTTTATCAACACTATTGTTTTTCTTTAAAGGTAAGGTAAAGTTAGGATTGTAAAGAGTTCTGTAAACAGCATAACCAGCGAAATCTAATTCGTTTGTAACATAATCAGGTGTTATTTCTGGCTTATTATCCCAAACTAAAATAACTTTTCCGCTTTCTGAACTATATTTTAATGAAGGAGAAGGTGGCGGAATAGGTATTTTATAATGATTATCAGGAAATTTATCGGGATCAGGTTTGCAATTATCTGGATGTCCTGGATCGCAATTGCTACCTAAGTAGTATGTCCTATAAGCTATTTCAACAAGTTGCCTTGCGCCTAAAATATATTTCCCACCTTTATAATAATTATCAACACCACCATTCAAACCATAACCAACACCTGTAACCAAAACCAATCTAATAGTATCAGGATAGGTAATAGAATAAGGACCAACTGTAAGAAGAAATCTATAATCAAATTGTGTGGCTCCAACATTTAAAGGGACTGGAACAAATCTATAAAATTGAGTTTTTGCTATATGACCAGCCATATAGTAAAACATGTCTGGATTTGTAGCACCAGCATAAGGTGGGTCAGTTTCTATATTCCACCATTGATGAGCATGAGGTCTTACAATCCTACCACCAGGAAATGTACTATCATCAGGAGTTGGATCTGCATATATAAATGATGCAAAAATAAAACCAGGGCATCTTTTTATATTTTCAGAATTAACAAGTTTATCTCTTGCATCATAAAATATATAAGACATTCCTCTCGGAATTAAGTAGATGTACTTTCTTCCATTTGGTAGTGTAGGTAAGTTGGTTGTATCAACACCTGCTTTTGCAGAAATTTGTCTTTCAATAGGGTCATCACCCCAAATAATATAACCATCGGGAACATTATCAGGTTGCTCAATTGTAGTATCACCCAAAATAGTATATTTGTCTTCAAGACCAAAATTAACGCCATTTAAATAACTCAAAAGTGGGTCATCAGTAGAATAACCAGAAAGTGACAAGTATCTTGGATCCTCATCAATAACCTTTTTATAAAGTCCATCGTAAAAAACCAAATTATCGTACCAAAATGAGGTTCTCGTGCTAGCGGCACAAGCATCTGCATCAAACCAAACTCCAACAAAAACACTATCAATACTATTTGGTATATTACCCGATTTTAATGCTGGATCAAAAACAATTTTATATTCATGGATAAAGAATTGATTATATGGTCTATTAGGCCAGGAAAGTGTCCTCTCAAAAACCCTAACACCCAATCTGTTCCCACTATTAGCATTTGTATTCTCTTTAAAAACCGCATAAACATCAAATGCAGATTTACCTGGTCCTATGTACTTAAAACCAGTCACAGGATTTATATAATTATCATCTGACTCAAATTCATCATTATAAAATTCCGCACTTACTATTCCTCCACTTACATTAGCTCCAATCCATAAACCACCTCTATATAAGTAGTTTGAGATAATGTTTGCGGGATAGTTATAAGAAATAGGGTCAGTTACATTATAGCCATATAAACCATTATTAAACTTTGAAGTAGATATTTCGCCTATGTTTATATGAACATACTTTGTTGTTCCAAGTGGATAGTAATAAGAACCTCCAAACTTTGATAAAATCAATAAACTTATCATATCTCTACCTCCTCCAGTTAATTTCAAAGCCTATTTCAGTTATTCTTGGTAATGAATAAACACTTATATCGCCAGAAGGACCTTCTGCAGCTCTCTCACCCAAACAAGTAGGAAGACCATTTCTACAAGCATCAGAGCTTGGTCCATAACCAAACCAATAAGTCTGATCAGAATAAGTTATAAGAACTCTATTATTAAATAAGTTATAAACATTACTAAATAACCTTAAATCCAAACCTCTTATAACAAAACTCTTATATAAGTTCAAATTAGCAACTGATTGACTATAAAATCTCAAACTATTTGTTAATTCAAGATAATCCCTTGGTGTTCTGATTTCGGGTGAATATGGAAGAGCTGTTCCATAATTCCACACAAAAGAGCCACCCCAACCTGTCTTAAATGGACTTTGAGGAATAAATGGTATTGTGTATCCAACATTAACAACAATTCCATGTCTTTGATCCCAATCTAAATAAAATTCTTGTGTGAAACCTGGTGCAAGTCCATAGTACTCATTAAGATAATTACTATTAGGATTAGATGAGCTTCCCCTTGCAACCTGGAAAGTATAATTTATATCAAAGAATAAGTTATTTAAAATACCAATTCCACCTCCAATTTGCTTAGAGAGTTGAATTTCAATTCCTCTAACCGTTGCATAATCAGAATTTACATAAACTGTGTACCATTTTCCTATCCTTACCTTTTGGCCTGTAATTGGGTCTATCTCGTACATATCGTACCTTTGAGATTGAACCAAATCGTAAATATCCTTATAAAATCCTGTAACATCTATGTACATATATGGATTAAAGGCATGTCTTATACCAAGCTCATAGGAAATTGTTTTTTCAGGTTTTAAAGCAGGATTACCTTGTCTTGGATAAGCACCTGAGAATATCCACCATTGATTTGAGTACAATCTTGCAAGTAGAGGAACTTGGAAGTAATGACCATATGTAAAGTGTAAAACATCATTTTCGCTAATTGGATGAGAAATTCCAATTCTTGGACTAATATAATAATAAGGTTTTACCTTAACAGGATTATTTATATTAAGTGTATCTCTTCTTATTCCATAACCATTATCCCATGTCCAAGCACCATTAAGAGTATCAGGATTAGCAAAATCACTATTATCATTTACCTTTACAGGTATTTCATAATCAGCAGGAACATATGCATCTGGATCAAAGTAATCAAGTCTAAGTCCAATATTTGCTATTAAACCTTCAAATTCTATTTTATCCCTAACATAAAATGCAAATTCTTTTGGATCAGCATCAACAACAGAAGGATAAACATTTCCACCTGATGCAAAATCCCATATATCCTGTTTTAATCTTATAAATCTGTATTCAAAACCTGTCTTAAATTCATGTCCTTTTAAATTGGCAAAGTCCTGTTGAACAAAATCAAATTTCACTTGATTCGTATAATTATATCTCCAACCAAATGCAGTTCTATCATAATTTAATGGGTTTGGAACATTTATTCCACTTATTCTATATAATGTATCCTTTATTGGAACATTTAATTGATCACTAACAGCAACTGTATCACCTGATGGAGTAATTCCAACTAATAATCTCAAAGCAATACGTTTTTGCTGAGGATAACAATTAATAATGGGTGTTTGCCACCAAAATGCTCTTAATTCAACAACACCTGGAATATCAGTAGGTTTAGCAAAACCAGGCTTATTTCTAATCATATTTAGAAGATCAGAGCAAAAGTAAGAATAAACCTCATTACCCACTAAAACACTACTCTTTAATGCATTAGTATCAATCTCAACATAACCATTCTTATCTCTATCTGAAAAATCATCAATACCATCCATATTTATATCTTCAAATGAATTCCAAATTGTTTGATTTCTATATCTACTAAATCTAATTTCTGAATAAGTTTTTGGAGAAATTAAAAAGTTTATTCCACCTATTAAGCCAAATATATCAGTTTTACTATAAGCAGAATGAGTTGGAGCTATCCTCCATGCAGGCTCCCAATAGGATGTCCAAGCTCTCGTTCCAACAAAACTACCAAAAATTTTAATTTTTTGATTTGGTAAGGCAGTTATCTTCGCTTGATAATTAATTTGATTATTTCTATTAGGCATAATATTAGTTTCACCAGCATTTAATCTGCTAAACCTTCCATTTGAATTTTGAATATCAAGTGTTCCACTAAATCTTAAATACTTCTTAATAATTGGACCTGAGGCAGTAAATTCAAATCTATTTAAATCCTGCTTTTGATTATAAAATGTTGTTGGGAATGGCATTCCATTCGTATATAATGGTTTAATATCTGAAAATAATGGGTCATCACTCTTAAAATTCATATCATTATATTTCTTCTGTCTTAAAATCTCATATCCAAAAATCTGATCATAATAACTACCCATATATTTTCTATCAAACCACTTTGCATAAACATCACCCTTATCAGTTGATAAGAAATTATATATAGGAAGTCCGATATTCTTTGAACCAATATAAAAATTACTTAAAAATCCAAAATCAGAAGTTCTCGTTCTTAATTGAAACTCATATTTATCAGTCCCTTCCTTTGTAACAACTTCAACAACACCTGACGCAGCATTACCATATTCAGCTCCAAAACCACCCTTACTCACAGAAACTTCTGAAATCGCGTTAAGAGGTAAGTTAGGAGTACCTGCATTTGTATAAGGGTCTCTTAAATCTGCTCCATCAACAACATAAGCAACTTCCCCTGTTCTACCACCTCTTATTTGTAATTGACCCCCATACCTTCTAACACCTGCTTGAAGTTGAAGCGCTTGCTCAACATTAGCAACAGGTAAATTTTGAAGTTTTTCACTTCTAATTTTATCAACGCTTGCAGTTAAATCCTTTTTAACAACTGGCTCTCTCGCTATTACAACCTGCTCCTGTAAAACTACCCCTGTTTCTTGAAGTTTTATAATACCACCAAGAGGACTTATTGTTCTATCTGCTTCAACTACAAGATTTTTAAGAACAAATGGAGAATATCCAGTAAATTCAACTTTTAAGGTATAAGTTCCTGGTGGAACTCTTAATAAAACAAATTCACCCTTATCATCAGTATATGTCCCAATACCAAGCTCTTCAATATAAACAGCAGCAGCTACAATTGGTTGTCCTGTCTTAGCATCCACAACCTTACCTGTAATCTTACCATATTGAGCGTAAGCTAAACTAAAAAATCCCAAAATAAAGGTTATAAGTATAAACAATCGTTTCATTTTCACAACCCCCTTTTAAACAACTTGAAAATTTTAAAGGTTATCATTTTTTAATTACAAAATTAAAAGGGATTAAAACCCTAACCTTAACTTTCTTGTCTTTCATCATAGCAGGAGAAAATTTATATTGATATGCTGCTTTTAAAGCAGGCTCATTAAATATACTATTTGTAGAACTTACAATTTGTGCATCAACAACATTTCCTTCTTCATCTACAACTGCACTTATTACAACTCTTCCCTCAATTCCAGCTTTTTTAGCATATTCAGGATATTCAGGAGGAACAGATTTTATAACCTGAGGTTTAATCTCAACCTTAAAAAATTCATAAACTTCTTCACTTGTAGCAGTAGGAAGAGGAACATTTTCAATAGGATTGATAGGAGCTTGTTCTTGGATAATCTCTTCTTTACTCTCTGTTTGAGATATTAAGCTTCTTTCTTTTTTCACTTTGTCAGACTTTTCCTTCTTTACTTCAACTATTCTTACATTTATTCTGGGTTTAACTGGTGGAGGAGGTTCTTCTATTCTTTGAATAACAGGCATAAATTCAATAGTAACAGGTTTAGGTAATTGCGCGGGTTTATATGTTCCAAATTCAATTTTCTTAACACCAGCAAATAACAAAGCTATTATTCCAATTGAGATGATAAAACCAAAGAAAATGTTCTGAGCATAGAAATCTTCAATTTCTTGACCTTTTTGAATATAATGTTTTGGTAATTTCGCCATGCTCTAACCTCCTGTTATAAAAGCAATTTTATTTATTCCTATTTTCCTTAACCTATCCATAATTTCAATAATAGTATTTACTCTCACATTTTTATCAGCCCTTATAAGAATTAAAACATCTTTTTGAGATTTCGTTAAATATATAGTAGATAGGTCATCTAAGGATTTTATCTTAAATCCCTCTGCATATATTTCATTATCATTAACTATCAAAATTGTTGAGGTTTTACTTTGTGTGGGAATTTTAAATGAGTTATTTAATTTTGGAAGATTTATAACTTTTGATTTTTCATAATACTCAACTTTAACAACAATTACCATAAACACCGCCATTATAAACGCTAAATTAGCTAAGGACAGAATAGAAATTGAGGGAATTTCACGCTTTGGAAAATTTATCCTAACAGCCATAAATTACCTTCTAACAACACCTATGAAAATTTTAGGTTGTAGCTTTAAATCCTTAAAAACTTGAATTGTCATATCAAAAGCCTTAATTAGATATTCATAAGAAGCGTCCTGATGAATAATAATATAAATTGATTTGGTGCTATCTTCAATAAAATAACTTTTTAACTTATCAACAATTTGATTAAAATTAACAGGTTCATCTTCTACAAAAAATTCACCTTTATCATTTATAGAAAATCTTATGTAATTTGAAAATTTCTCCTCTTGGGGATTTTGAAGTCTTTCATACGAGTAAAGAACCCCCCTTGCAGAACCACCTGTTATTTGATAAGGCAATTGAGCAACTGCAGGTTTTTTCTCAAAAGCAAATAATATACCCTTCTCTTTCTTAGGAATGTTTAAAGCAAAAAACGAAAGGATTATAAAAGATAAATTTGCAACAGATAATGATACAAAGTCAAATCTAAAATCAATTGTTTTAACTTCTTTAAAAATTTTCATATAACAAGAATTCCTTTTTCAAGAAGATATTCAACAAGTGCGTTTGAAGCTTCTTCTATTTGTTTTTGATATGTATTTATCCTATTTGTGAAAATAGCATAAAATAAAGCACAGGGAGTAGCAACAACGAAAGATGCCAATGTCGCTATTAAAGCTTCACCTATACCACTAGCAACAAGTGTAGGTTCAACTTCACCAGATGTAGCTATCGCATTAAAAACTTTTATAAGTCCTATTGATGTTCCAATAAATCCAAGAAGAGGAGATATTGTAGTAATAGCGGATAAATAAATCATGTTTCTATCAAGGAAAGATAACTCGCTTATAGCTTTCCTTACCATTGCGTCCTCAAAGGCACTTTTACCTAACTGAACCTTTTCAAGACCAGCAACTAAAACCTTGGCAAGAGGAGAACGATTATTATATAAATAATCAAGAGCTTCTTTAAGACCTTGCTCCTCAATAATTTCTATAACCTTTTGAACAAGCTTTAAAGGATTTGTAAATGAAAGAATATAAAGACTTATAAATCTTTCTAAAATAATAGCAAGAGCAAAAATTGCAAGGACTAAAAGTCCCCACATCACAGGACCACCTTTCTGAAAAAGTTCAATCATAAGTTTCCAAATTTTAAAGGGTGTTATTTTAGGCTTAATAATGTGTCTAGTAATTTTGAAAATATAATTATTTCTATATTTTGCCCACCCATCCTATATTCAAGGCCTCGCCTCTAAAAACTACGCCCCCCTTAAACCCCCCCGTAAAATTAACAATTTTCTTAAAATTTTTATAAGTCGTTGATAATCAATTATTTAGCATTATTTACTAGACAAAGCATAGCTTTAATGTGTCTAATAATTCTAAAAATATGATTATTTCTTATTTTCCCCACCCTAAATACAAGGCTTAGCTTTGAAATTCGCATTAATCCTCCAAAGCAAAAAATAGGGATTTTTGTGGATGGGTAAAGCTATAAACTATTGAATTTTCCTCTTAACCTTTCAACATCAATAATTTTCTTTACATTAAAAATAGCGCTTTCTAAATCATCATTTAAAACCCAATAATCGTACTCCCATCTAAAATTCATTTCAACATCAATAAGCGAAATCCTTTTAAGTAATTCATCTTCGCTTAAATCTCCTCTACTCCTTAATCTTTCAATCAAGACATCCTTGCTTGGAGGTATTAAGAAAACACTAATTACTCTACCCCTAAAATTTCTTTCTATATTTCTTTTACCTTGAACATCAATGTCCATTATAATATCCTTACCATTATTTAAATTTTCAAAAATTGGTTTTTTAGGTGTTCCATAAAATTTACCGTAAATTTCAGCCCATTCTAAAAATTCATCTTTTTCTATCATTTCTAAAAATTCTTCCTTACTAATGAAAATATAATCAATACCATCTATTTCATTTTGTCTCCTTTTTCTTGTTGTAATTGAAACTGAATAAAACAAATTATTATCCAACTCTAAAAGTTTTCTACATATTGTAGTTTTACCACTGCCAGATGGTCCTGAGATTATTAAAATAAAATTTTGATGCTTCATAACTTTGGACCCGCTTGTAAAATTTTACTATCAATGTTAAATTTTTTAATATTTTCTATAAACATAAAAGCAAGCTTTTTGGCACTTTGAATATAATCTTCCTTATTTTTCCAACTATCTTGTGGATAAAATATCCAATCTGGAATATCTGAAATTCTTTTAGGAACTAATAAACCAAATATAGGAAATTCATAAAATTCTGCATTACCATCATTTATAGCCCAATCTATCATTCTTCTTGTCAAAACAATATCAATCCTATTTCCAATACCATATGGACCACCAAACCAACCAGTATTCACAAGCCATATATTAGGATTATATTTCTCAATTTTTTCAAGAAGCATCTTGGCATATTCAATAGGTTTCAAAACTAAAAATGGTGCTCCAAAGCAAGCAGAAAATGTAGCAGTTGGTTCTTTAATACCTCTTTCAGTTCCTGCAAGTTTTGCAGTATATCCTGAGAGAAAATAAAACAATGCTTGCTCCTTAGTTAATTTTGCTATTGGTGGTAATATACCAAATGCATCAGCAGAAAGAAAGAATATATTTTTGGGATGACCACCTTTACCATCTAACTTTATATTTTCAAGAAAATCAATAGGATAACTTGACCTTGTGTTTTCTGTTTTTTCGTCACTATCAAAATCAACACTTCTATCTTCTCTCAATATAACATTTTCAAGTATTGTGCCAAACCTCGTAGAAGCTTTATATATTTCAGGTTCTTTTTCCTTTGATATTTTAATTACTTTTGCATAACAACCACCTTCAAAATTAAATATCCCTTCATCAGACCAACCATGTTCATCATCTCCTATTAAGGGTCGATTAGGGTCTGTTGAAAGTGAAGTTTTTCCTGTACCTGAGAGCCCAAAAAACAAAGCAGTGTCTTGATTTTTACCTATATTTGCTCCGCAATGCATAGATAAAATGTTTTTAACTTTCGGATAGTAGTAATTTAAAAATGTAAAAACAGATTTCTTAATTTCACCAGCATATAAAGTACCACCAATTAAAATAATTCTTTTTGAGAGATGAAGAATTATAAAAACTTCGCTTTTTGTTTTATGAACTTCAGGTCTTGCCTTAAAAAATGGGACATGATAAATAACAATATCTGGATTGAAATTTAAAATATCATTCTTATTAGGTCTTATAAACATATTTTTAGCAAATAATGCATGCCAAGGGCTTTCTGTTATGACTCTTAATTTTAATCTATGCTTCTCTTCCGCTCCAACGAATAAATCCTCAACATAAACATCTTTTGTATTTAAGTAATTTTTTACTTCCTCTAAAAGTTTATTAAAATGCTCCTCATCAAAAGGTTGATTAACTTCACCCCACCAAACATCATCTTTCGTTTCATTTTCATACACAATAAACTTGTCTTTTGGAGATCTTCCTGTATAAGGTCTTGTATCTACAACAAGTGTTCCATTATTAGAGAGAATAGCAAGATTTTTCTTTATACTTTCTTCGTACAACTCTGCCACACTTAAATTATGTTTCATAGTTTCAAAATTTTATAGCATAATAAAGTGTTTTACCTGCTGTGTCTAGTAATTCTGAAATTATTATTGTTTCTTATTTTCTCCCACCCTACGAAATAAGCCTTCGGCTTATAACTTTGCCCCCCGTTAAACACCATATAAAAACTATTATTTCAAAAAATTCTTCACAAATCAACAGTATAATTCCCTCTTTATTTCAATTAATCTTTGCTGTGTCCTTTAAAATATGGGTATGCTTCACATTACCTTTGGTCTTTTTGTAGATGTTCCAAAAACGAAATTTTTCGGTATAGGTGCTTACATAAATCCTCAATTTCAAAATAGAGTTATTGGATATTGGGAAGCTTCTTATACTGCCTTTACTAATGGACTTGTAGGATTTACCTTAGGCTCACAAATTCATTTTGGAAACATATATGCATCTGAAATATCATCAAGTGATAGTGCATTGTACTATTTTCCTGGATTTCAAGTTTTTCTTGGACCTTCAATTGGTAAAAAATTCTTTTATATATCTCCCGTTTTAAGTTTTGGATATTTTAATCCACGCTCAATCAAAAGAAATACAATTTCTATTCCAAATTATGGAGATACCTTATTATATGGTCCAACATTCTCACCATCAGTAGGAATAAAAATTGGATTGTTATATCATGAGCATTTTTCACTTATAACTGCATACTTTGGTTATGGGCAATATGTAATAAAAAAATATAATAATGGAATTTGGGTCAGAAATCAGGACAGCATTGTGAGAAACTTCTATTTTTCAATAGCAATAAATCCTCTTTTCTTTACAAGCACTTATCCATTTAGAGAATGGGATGAAGAAACATATACAAGATATTATCACGGAGATGTTGTAGAAAAAGCAGAAGAAAGAAACTTTGTAGTATTTACAATTTATACTCAAAGAATGTTTTCAGATAGTTCTTATTATGATTACATTTATGAAATTGGCCTTTATAGGTACTTTCCTCTTAAAAAGTACGGGAATGAATGGACAATAGGCCTTAGAAGGGTTAATTATGAGCCAAGGACACCAAGTCTAAATTATTATAATTTACCATCATTCATTTATTTCAAATTTAGGCCATATTTTGGAACAAGAAGTTATGATATTGGGCCATATTTCTCATTTGGTTATACAACTGACGGAATGAATTTTAAAGGTGGTGGATATGATTTTGGTTTAGCATTTAGATGGAATATATTTTATATTGATTTAGGTATGACAAAAGCTTATAACGGATTATTTTACGATCCTATGAAAACCTATATTTTAAGAAGCAAACCTGATACTAATTATTTCAAAGATTACAAAGTTTATTCTTCAAAACTACTTCCAAAGGTTTCATTTGGTTTGAGAATTCTATATAATCATTCAGATTATGTAATAGCACCATTTATATTTAATCCTCAAAACGAAAGGACATTTTTATTATGGACATTAAATGCTGGTGTTAATTTTCAAGCAAGCAATGAATTAAAAATTGTTCCATTTGATTTTATATTCTTTAAATATATGAAAAATAAACCATTTGGATTTGGAATTGGTTTAGATTTTGAAAACATAACATTTAAATTAAGAAAGGACACAACACTACCATCTCAAATAAAAGAGAGAGTTAAAGAATCAAGATTCTCATTAAAACTTGGTCCTTCACTTGGAAATAGAACAATATCAATAATGCCTTATGGTGTAGTTGGAACAGCCTACTATCCAAAAGATTTAATTTATGGTGGAGGAGTAAAGGTTGGATTTGGTAGTTGGGGAAAAGCTTGGAATATGCCATTTTATGTTTTAAGTTTGGATTTGAGATATGCTAATGATTATTATTTTGATGGCTCAAAATATGTCCAAAATTTTGGATTTAGTCTTAAATTTGGATTAAGTTATCATATACCAATTTGGAAATTTACAAGAAAAACCGAAAGTGATATATACAAGCCTATAAAACCTGATTACTTTAAAGGGTATTGATTTTAATTCCAGATATTTTAACAACAATTAGGTTAGTTTTAGTTCCATTTGTTTTTTTGTCAATTTCAAAAAACGAAATTCTAACAATTATTCTTTTAATAATTGCACTTATTACAGATATTCTTGACGGATTTCTATCAAGAAAACTAAAAATTCAAAATAGAGAATTTGGAAAAGCTTATGACCATCTTGTAGATAAACTATTAGTTTTTATTATTGTTTATGGGCTTGTTATTTATAAGGACTTGCCAAATTGGGCACTGTTGTTTTTCTTAATAAGAGAATTTATTTTGATAATTGGTGCAGTATTTTTATGGTTTAATAGGAAGAAAATTGAAGGCTCTAACATTCTTGGAAAAATTGCAGGTTTCTTTTTTTACTCTATGGTTATCAGTTATCTATTTAACTTTGAATTCAAATCTATATTGTTAATTCTTTCAATTATTACTTCAATTTTAGCATTTTCAATTTATGTCTTAAGAGCTATTTATTTTTCTAACTTTCAAAGTTAAACCTTCAATTCCAATTACTTCAACCTTATCGTCCTTCAATATATTATCGTTGCTTTGTGCAAACCAAATTTCTCCAAGAACAATAACTCTACCTTCACCTTTCTGAAAATTCTCAATAGCAACACCAACTTTACCAATAATTGATTCTGAACCCGTTTGAGGCTTTTGTTTGAGTGCCTTAATAGCAAAAGCAATTATTACAAAAAAGAAAATTAATGTTAATAATAGAGCAGTCAGAATACTAAAAATTGATATTCTTATTTGGGGATTAGAAATATCAAAAAGCATTAATGAACCAATTAAAAACGATATTGTTCCACCAATAGCCAAAAAACCACCTGTTTGTAATTTTATTTCTGCAAAAAATAAAATGAATGCTATAATAATTAACAATAAACCTACCAAATTAGCACTTAAAACTTGAAGAGCAAATAACGATAAAAGCAAAGCAATAACTCCAATAGTTCCTGATATACCCCAACCTGGACTTGCAAGTTCAAATATAATTCCATATAAACCTATAATCAAAAGAAAATAAGCTATATTTGGGTCAGCTATTTTTTCAAGAATTTTTTCTCTCAAACTCATATCAAGCTTATCAATAACTTTGTTTTTTACACCTATACTATCAAGCAATTCATTAACATTATCAACTAAATAGTCAATAAGTCCAAATTCTTTCATTTGTGATGAAGAATAAGACTTTGCATATATTACAAAACTATCAGACCAAAATTCTGGCTTATTTCTTATCTTTAATATACTCTTTAAAAAAGCATTTGCATCATTCATAACCTTCTTTTGCATAACAGAATCCATTCCACCTGTTAGAGAAACAGGACTAGCAGAACCGATATTTGTACCACTTGCCATAGCGGTAATGTGAGAAGCAAGAACGATAAAAACACCAGCAGAAGCAGCCCTTGAACCACTTGGATAAACATAAGCTATTATCTTAACTTTTGAATTCAATATTTCTTTAACAATTTCTCTCATAGCACTTTCAAGACCACCAGGAGTATTTATAATCATCAATATAAAATCGTAATTTTTTTCATTAGCTATTTTAATTGCTCTTTTAACATAACTTGAAGTAACTGGCGTTATCGGTCCATTTATTTCAATTTGAAGGATATTAGAAATTATACAAAAAAGCATTATTAAAATTTTAAAGCAAAAAGCCAAAATGACTTGATGAGTCTAGTAATTCTGGAAACATATATTTTTCCCACCCACCCTATGAATAAGCCTTCGGCTTATAAATGCCCATTTTTCGGCCTAGGGGGGCTTTGCCCCCCATAAAATCTTTAACTGAATTTATGAGGGAATTTTAGGGTGGATGGGGAAGTAAAGAAGAATAGATAACTCAACATTAAAATTTTAATATGTTTTTCATTATAGCTTATAAACTTATGGATATATTTCCAAACTTGAAATTTAACAATCCTGTGTATATGATAAATGAGCCTTCTGATGACAAAACTTTTTATGTAGTTGAACAGGTCGGAATTATCTTAAGAATAAAAAATAATAAAATTGATACTTTCTTAGATGTCAGAGACAAAGTCAAATATGGTGGTGAAATGGGACTCTTAGGTATGGCTTTAAGCCCAAAATTTAAAGAAGACGGAAAGTACTATATTTCATATACGAATAAACAAATGTTTTCAATTGTTGAAGAAAAGGATATTAAAAATAAAAATTATTCACGAATTTTATTAAAAGTTAAACAACCTTTTGCAAATCATAATGGTGGTGATATAAAATTTGGTCCTGATAATTATTTGTATGTTGGCCTTGGAGATGGAGGTTCAGCAGGAGACCCCTTAAACAATGCTCAAAATCCTAACAGTTTATTAGGTAAAATTTTAAGAATAGAGGTAAATACGGGAAAAATTGAAATTTACGCATCGGGTTTGAGAAATCCTTGGCGTTTTTCATTTGATGGAAAAACATTATGGGTTGGAGATGTAGGACAGGATAGATGGGAGGAAATAGATACTATTATAAGAGGAGGAAATTATGGCTGGAGATGTTATGAGGGAAATCATCCTTATAACTTAAATGGTTGTAAAAGTAAAGAGAATTATATTTTTCCTGTTTGGGAATATAGAAGAGATAATGGAAATTGTTCTATTATAGGTGGGTATGTATATAGAGGAAATGAGTTAAAGGAATTAATAGGAAGTTATATATTCGGTGATTTTTGTTCTGGAAGAATTTGGGCTTTAAAGAAAATAAATAATGGTTTCAAGTCAGAACTTCTAATAGATAGTGAAATAAACATATCTTCATTTGCTATTGACAACCAAAATGAAATATATGTTATAGACCATACAGGCGGGAAAATTTATAAAATTGTTAAGTAGATAGAATATAACCCACCCTATAAATAAGATTTCAGCTTATAAAAACCCCAATTTTTGCCTCGGAGGCTTCGGCAGGGGGCTAACACACCCCCTTAAAAACTCCCTATAAAAACCATAATTTCAATTGGCTTGTAAATATGGATTTTTCTTACCTTTAAACTTTTCATTATGAATCAAATTAAATTTTTAGACGAAATAAAGGAAATTGCTCTTAAAACTTATAAGGAAAGTGAGCCTTTAAGGAATAAATATGTTGATTATAGAATTTTAAAACCAGAAAATTTCTCAACCCAAACAGCTATAAAAGAAGAGCTTCCAGATTATATAAAATCAATTATTAAAGAGGAGAAGGATACAATTGGTTTTGCTTTGTTTGTAAATAATGAACTTATTTCAATTGATTACGATAGTAATTTAAAAGAAAAAGGACTTATTATTGAAGAGTTAATTTATGCTTTCAATAACATTGATTTTAATTTCCCTGCTTATTTTTCAAAAATAGTTAGTCCAAGTGAAGATAAATTTACTGCAAATCACTATTTAAATTTGAAAACGGGGCTATTTATATATGTTCCAAAAAATTTAATTATTGAGAAACCTTTTCAAGTCTTGTTTGTCCATAGTTCAAATGAAGTAGCAATTTATCCTCATATTTTAATAGTTCTTGATAAAGGTTCAAAATTCAGTTATGTTGATGAGGCACACTCCATAAATGAAAAAATTACAGGTTTTTATAGTCCAATTTATGAAATTTATATAAATGACGAATCAATTTTAAACTTCTCTTCAATTTACGACCTTAATTTAAATGTCTATTCATTTTCAAGAAGAAGGGCTATTTTAAACAGATATAGCAAAGGTTATATAAATCACATATGGATAGGTGGGAAATATAGTGTAAATTATATGGAATTATTTATGAATGGAGAAGGTTGTGAAGGAGAAGATACCCAAATTTTCTTCGGAAGAGATGAGCAATTTTATAGTTTATATTCAAAATTAATGCATAGAGTTGGGAATAGTGTTGGAAATGTTCTTGTAAGAGGTGCTTTAAAAGATAAAGCAAGAAGTCATTTTGATGGTTTAATTAAAATTTTTCCAAAAGCTCAAAAATCTAATGCATATTTACAAGAGCATACAATTTTATTAAATCCAGGGACAAGATCTGATGCTATTCCAGGTCTTGAAATATCAGCTAACGATGTTAGATGTACTCACTCTGCAACAGTTAGCGAAATAGATTATGAAAAATTGTTTTATCTAAGATCAAGGGGAATAGATGAAAATAATGCTAAAAAATTAATGGTTCTTGGTCATTTTGAATTTGCAATTGAAAAAATACAAATAGATAAGGTCAAAAACAGATTCTTGGAGATTTTAAATGACAATTTTGAATGAAATTGAATTTTTAGAACCAAGAGAGATAGTTCCACATGAAGAACCATCTATTGAAAAATTAAATGCCTTAATATCAAAAATAAAAAATGATGGATTTATAAATCATCCGATTTTAACTACAAAAATAAAAAACAAAATTATTATTCTAGATGGAACGCATAGATTTTTTGCTCTAAAAAACTTGAATGTTAAATTCATCCCTATTCAGCTTGTTAATTATCATAAAAGAAGAATAAAGTTAAGTAGTTGGGCTTGGCAATTTAATGTTAATCAAGAATTTAAAAATTTTTTAAAATCATTTGATATAAAAATGATTTATGATATTAGAATGCCTAAGAATTATGAAATTCTTATAAAATCAAAAGAAACATTTTTGGTAAAATTTTCAGACAAATTCAAATTCCTAAATTTTTTAAATGAGATTAAAAATTTACACTATGAAAGAGTTTTAAAAGAACACCTAAATGAAGGGATAATTTTTCCAAAATTAAATCATAATTTTTTTCTATTTCTTGCCAAAAATAATTTAAAAATTCCATCAGGAATTACGAGGTTTAAGGTTCAGAATAGAATTTTGTATTTAAAAGTTCCTTTAAATGTCCTCAATGATGAAAATTTAATTCTTGAATTTAAAGAACATTTAAAAAACAGGAAATTTAGAATTTACGAAGAAAGTGTATTAGTATTTGAAGAATAAAATCTTCGGTTTATAAATCTTCGCCCTCTTAAAAATCCCTATTAAATTGCTGTGTCTAGTAAAAGGCTTAATTTTATAGGGGGTTATTTGAGGGGGCGTAGCCCCCTACTGAAAATAGGGTGGGTGGGAGAAATATAGAAAAATAGGTATTCGACAAATAGCAGTGTGAGTGAAAAGCTTTTTTAAATCATTGGAGCATTTATAAAGTTATTGATTTAATGGGGAATTTTAGTGGGGCAAAGCCCCCCCATGGCATAAAAATGGGTATTTTAAAGCCGAAGGCTTAAATATAGGGTGGGTGGGAAAAATATAGTAAAATAAATAGTTTTGGAATTACTAGACAAAGCAATTTTAAACTGATATTTACCGAATACCAAATCTTCTAAAAACAAAATAAAATCCAACAAATCCACTTAAATAACCACTAAAAAGCCTCCAAAGAACTATAACAAAACCTACAAATTTAAAATCCAAATTCTCACTTATTATAATTGAAGAAATAAGCTCTGAAATACCAAGACCACCAGGTGTAATTTGAAAATAAGTTGAAAGTTGCATAATTAACTGCTTAAAAAAAGCTTCTAAAAATCCAATTTTTATAGAAAATGCTTTCAGAACAATATAAAGGAAACTTAAATAAAAGGATTGAATAGGGAAGCTAATTAACAAAGCTAAAAACAAGAATTTGAAATCTATTTGTTTTAAGGCTTGACGATAATCCTTTTTCGTTAAGACAAAAACTAGAAACAACATAACAATAATAAATGAATAAAAAAGAAATAATTTTGAAATTGTTGTTTTTAAAAAACCAATAACAAATGGTAAAAATGTTAAATATGGAGTAAATATACAAATACCTCTTAAAAGAATTAGACTTACTATTTCAGAAACCTTAAATCCATATTTATTTAAAAGCCATATCTGATAAGGAAGACCACCACTACCAAAAGGTGTGATTAATCCAAGAAAAGCACCTGATGTTATAAATTCAATAGATGTCAATAAGTCTAAATTTTTTTTTAAACCTTTTGAAATAATTTTTAATCTCAAACCATCAAGAACTAAAAACAAAAACCAATTCAAAAGACCTAATAAAATAAACAAAAAATTAACATAAGAAACAATTTTCAAAAATTCTTTTCCTGAAAAAATCAAAATCCATACGAAACTAATAACAACATAAAAAATTATAAAAATTTTGAAGAGTCTAAAAAATTTTTCAAAATTAGGCAATTATTCCCGCTCCTATTAAATAATCACCAATATAAATGGCACCAATTTGTCCTCTTGCTGGCGAAAATTGAGGCTTTTCAAATTCAACCTCTGCATAATTTCCATAAATTCTTATAAGAGCATTAGCAGGCTTATGAACATTTCTAATTTTTACTTGCGCTATAAATTCATTTTCAACTTCAACAAATAAATTTAAATTTTCTAATTTTATAAAAGAACTATAAGCATCTTCTTCAAAACCAATAACTACAACATTTTCATTTGGAATAATATCAATTACATAAGCTCTTTTACCAAGAGCGATATTTAAACCTCTTCTTTGTCCAATTGTATATAAGGCATAACCCTTATGTTTTCCAATTATATTTCCAAATTTATCTACAAAATAACCCTCCTTTGGTTGATAATTCCCTTTTTCAATTAGAAAGGAACGATAATCATCATCAACAAAACAAATATCCATAGAATCAATTCTTGTAGCATTTATAAGTCCAAGTTCAAGGGCAATTTTCCTAACTTCATTTTTTGTAAAGTTTCCAATAGGCAAAATTAAATTATCAACCATTTCTCTTGTTAAATAACTTAAAAAGTAAGATTGGTCTTTATTTTCATCTATTCCTTTCATTATTACTTTTTTACCTCTAAACTCACCTATTCTTGCATAATGGCCTGTTGAAAATTTTGCATTTATACTTTTAGCATAATCAAATAAAACTTTCATTTTATAATCTCTATTACAGAATACACAAACATTTGGTGTCCTTCCTTTAAGATATTCATTTATAAACATTCTTACAATTCCATTTTTAAATTCTTTTGAATAATTTATCACTTTGAAAGGGATATTAAATTTTTTAGCAACTTTATAAGCAAGCCTTAATGCCTCAATTGAACAACATGCTCTTTTATTTTTACTTTCATCATAAAGAACAACATTAACTCCAATAACATCATATCCCATTTCTTTTAATAAATATATTGCAACCGAACTATCAACACCTCCTGAAATTCCAAGAACAACTTTATTATTCATAATTTATTAAAATTTTAAAGCATTTATTTTTCCTTATTTTGCCCGCCCACCCTGAAAATAGGGAGCTTTACCCCCCTATAATCCCCCATAAAATCAATAGTTTTATTGAAATTTTCGTAAGTCATTGATAATCAAGCATTTAGCAATGATTACTGGACAAAGCACTTAAAAACCCCTTTTTATAGTAAAGCCTATGACTTTAAAATACCTATACTTTTGCCTCGTAGGGCTCTACCCCTATAACCGAAAAAAGACTCAATAAAATGGGCATTTATACAATGAACTTTAAAATTTAAAAAATGCTTTTAATACTAATTATTCAAATTTTCTATGAAGATTTTGAAAATTCCTTATTTCCACCAACTGGATGGACAAATACAGGAACAAGAAGCACACTTTGGGTAAGAAGGACAAGTGGTGTAGCTTTTGGAACTGCTTCTGCTGGTGTCTCAGTTGCTCAAACTTCATCAGAAACTGGGACTGCAATCCTTCAAACACCAATTATAAACCTTCCATCAATAAACCCAAATGATACGATAATTTTCTCATTTTATTATAAACTTCCATCTGTTGGAGGTGCTTTTGATACAAGATTTAGATCAACAGATACATTAAAAGTTCAAATATCAAATGATGGCAATAATTGGACAAATTTAATTGTTTGGGATTCAACAAGTTTATATACAGGAGCAAATAATCAACCAAAAAAGGTTCAATTTAATATATCCTCCTATCAAAATACAAATATTTATATTAGATGGATTTTTATAGATAATACATCACTAACGGATGCTTCTAATTCATATTTCAATATAGATTCTATTTTTATCGTAATTAAGCAAGGTCTTCCACAATCTCCATATATTCCAATAGACAGCATTCAAAAAACTGTTTATCAAGGAACTGATAGTTCAATTTTTTCAGGACAAAGTATTAGAACAAGTGGAATAATTGTTGAAGTTGGTAAATATAATTCAAAGGGGTTTCATATCAAAATGAAAAATGGTGGTCCATATTCAGGAATATATATTTATACGACGAATTTAGTAGGATTATCAAAAGGTGATTCAGTTATGGTAGAAGGAATTGTAAAAGAGTACTATAAATACACAGAAATTGTTCCCTCAAATATCCAAATTATTAGTCATAATAACTCATTTAAAATTGATACACTGACAACAGATTTAATAAGTTCATCAAATCCAGATAATGCAGAAAAGTACGAAGGTGTTTATATCTTCATAAAAAAGGCTATTGTGATAGATAATACAAATTCTTATAGATATGAAATTAAAAATGGAATTTTAAGTGCTTACTTGTCAAAATTTAATGTTCCAAATTTAAATTTAAATGATATCATTTCAGTTTGGGGTGTCCTGGTTTATGAATATGGAGAATATAGAATTTATGCAGATAGCATTTACATTCATCAATTTCCTTATAAAATTGATAAAATCATTTATGGTTATTACGATAGTCTAATTTTGAAATTCAAAAAAGTTTTTAGTCCAAATTCAAATTCCTATATTAAATTTTCTGTTTCCAATTTAATGAGGGATACAACAATTTTTGACACTGATAGTTTTAATTTTACTATTAAACTAAGTTCGCTTAACAGAGGTCTTTACAATGCCAATATCCAAATGATTTATAATAATGATACTACAAATTTCTCATTTTTATTACCATATCCAAATGGTTTTAGTTGTTTATTGGTAAATGAATTTGATGATTATCCAACCAAAGATGAATTTATTGAAATAAAGAACTATTGCCAATATCCAGTAAATATTGGAGGATTATATGTAAAAAGTTATTCGGGAACCAATATCTATACAAGTTCCCCATTTGATAATATAACCTTAGAGCCAAATGGAATTTTCGTTTTCATATATGATACATTTCAAAATAATATATGTCAAAGATATAACTTAAATAATTGTAAGGCTTTAAGTAAATGGACTTATATAAATTATCAACAGCCTATGGTTATATCAACACCAGAAGGTTTCGCAATTGACTCCATTTGGTACGATTCTTATTGGGGAGGAAGAGATCCATATACAACTATAAGGGTTAATCCAAACGAAAAAGGTTGGACGAGAAGTGCATGGGGACCCTCATCTATTCCAGGAGGAACACCAGGAAAAGATAACGATATTTACATAAGCGATGAACAAGATATTGAGGTAAATAAAAAAGATTTAGCAAAAGGAGATATTTTAAGTTTTGCTTTTAATTTAAAGGAAGAAACAAATAATGTTTATATTTATCTTTACGATGATGCAGGAAGGTACATAGATAGAATCTATTATGAAAAAAATTATATCACAAGAAAAGGAATTGTGTTTTATAACACATCAAGGCTAAAACCAGGAATTTATATTGTTGCAATTACAGTTGATGGAAAAACAAGAAATAAAATTGTTTTTAGAATAAGACCAAAATGAATATTCTTTGGGCTCCTTGGAGATTTAAGTACGTAGCAAATGTTAATGATAAAAGTGAATGTCCATTTTGTGAAAAACCAAAAAAAGAGCCATCTCTTGAAAATTTAGTTTTATACAAATCAAAATTTTCATTTATTATACTAAACCTTTTCCCATATAACACTGGACACTTAATGGTTGCTCCTTATAAACATACATCAGAAATTTCTTCACTAACAGATGAAGAATGGTTAGATATAACTAAGCTTTTAAATTTATCAGTTGAAATTATAAAGGAAGTTTATAAACCCCAAGGATTTAACATAGGAATGAACATAGGTAGAATCGCTGGTGCAGGAATTGAAGAACATGTTCATATTCATATTGTTCCCAGATGGGCTGGTGATACAAATTTTATGCCTATTATTTCACAAACGAAAGTTATTCCAGAAAGTCTTGAAGATACATATAAAAAATTATCAGATTGTCTTAAAAAATATGAAAATCGTTTATAAAGCGGAAATATCTTCTGCTCACAGGATATTAAACCATAAAGGAAAGTGTAGAAATTTACATGGACATAATTACTTTATTATTGTTGAAATTGAAAGTGACGAACTTGATGAAAATGGTTTTATAATTGACTTTTTAGAAATAAAGAAAATAATTAATGAACTTGACCATAAAGTGATTTTACAAAAAAACGACCCCTTAATTGAAAAACTAAAAAGTGAAAGTTTGTTTATAATGGAGGAATCACCAAGTTGTGAAAATATAGCTAAAATTATTGCAATCAAAATATCACAATTATTAAAAAACTACAAAAAAATTAAGGTAAGAGTTTGGGAAAGTAGAAGAAGTTATGCAGAATTTGAATTAAAAATTTAGCTAATTGTTTGAATTTCAACTAAATTTCTATAAACTTCACATCTATCAATAAGTTCTTCATGCTTTCCAATATCTAAAATTCTGCCATTTTTCATAACAATAATTTTATCAACAAATAATATCGTGCTTATTCTATGGGCTATAATAATAGCAGTCTTATCAAACAAGAAATTTTCAATAGCATTTATAATTTTTTCTTCACTTTGAGCATCTAAATTACTTGTAGGTTCATCAAAAAAAATAATTTCAGGATTTTTTAAAATAGCTCTTGCTATTGTTAATCTTTGTTTTTGACCACCAGATAAATTCGCTCCACCCTCTGAAATTTTATAAAAATAACCATCTTCAAGACTTTCAATAAACTCACTTATATTTGCTAATTTACAGGCTTTTTTAACTTCTTCTAAACTTATATTTTTTGAAAATGTTAAGTTTTCATAAATAGTTCCTTCAAACAAAAATGGTTCTTGGGGAACAAAGCTAATTTTGCTTCTATAACTTTCAATATTATAATCCCATAAATCAATTCCATCTATCAGAACCTTTCCCGAAGTTGGTTTTAATAAACCTGCTAAAATTTCAATTAATGTTGTTTTTCCTGCTCCTGAAAGTCCAACAATTCCAATTTTTTCCCCTTTTTTTATTGTAAAATTTATATTGTCTAAAATCATTTTATTACCATAATAAAACGAAACATTAACAACCTCAATTTTTTCCTTTAATTTTTCAAATATAATTTGACCACCTTTTGGTTCATCGGGTAAGCTCAAAAATTCCAAAATTCTATTATAAATTGAAACACCTCTTTGAATGTGGTTATTTGCCTTAAAAATTCGCTTAATTGGACTAATACTTGAAATAACTAAAAGTAAAAAAACAATAAATTGATCACTTGTTAGTTGAGATTTTAAAAAAACCAAATTTGAAACATAAATCAAAAATAAAATGATAGGGACAGAAACAATAAATTCTGAAAAATTTGAAGAAAAACTGCCAAGAGCTTCAAGTTTCAAAACTGCATTAAAGTAATTTTTTGAAAGTTTTTCAAATTTAGAAATTTCTTTACTTTTATTTGAAAAAATTTTTATAACCTTTATTCCTCTAACTACTGAACCTATATAAGAACCTATTTGTGAAACATTCTGATTTAATTTATTCCACCTATAATTCATAGCTTTTGAAATTAAGAACAATAACAACCCCAAAGGAATTGCAATTAGAATGCCAAATAACAAAAGATTAAAGGCAATAATAACCAAAATTGAAATATAAATTACTAATTTTACAAACGAAAACAAAAATTCAAATACACCTTCGGTTAAAGAACCTTTTAATAATCTAATATCATTTGTAAATCTACTAATAATTTCACCTGAACTATGTGTATTTATCCAATATGTAGGAAGTAATAAAAGCTTTGAAAACATTTTATTTCTTATTTCCATCATCATTTTTTCTTCAACTATTGTTGTTATAACATCTTTTAAAAATAGAACTAAAAATTTTAAGAGAAATATAAAGAAAGTAAGAATTGCTATTCTGATTATTGCTACATGTGGCTCAACATTAAAAAATAATTTAGCTATTAAATTATCTAAAAATTTTAAATTTTCAACATTAGAAAATAATCTAGGAGGTTCTTGACTATTTAAAATTACCCTTAAAGCAATCGGAAGTGAAGAAAAAGAAATGCTTTCAATTAATGAACCAAGCGAAACCAAAAAAATTAAAAAAATTACACTAATTTTTCTTGAAAGAACTAAACTCAAAAAGTTTTTCATTTTTGTTATGAAATTTTAAAGGATTTAATTAAATGAATTCTGCTGTGTCCAATAATTCTGAAAGTATTTATTTTATTATGTTTTCCCCACCCACCCTGAAATAAAGGCTACGCCTTTAAAATACCCATATTTCGGCTTTGGGGGGCCTCGCCCCCCTTAAAAACCCCCTTTAAATCAATAATTCTCTTAAAATTTTTGTAAGTTGTTGATAATCAATAACTTAACACTATTTATTGGACAAAGCAAATTTTTAATAACTCTCTGTATTCAAGCTAAATTCTATAAAACGCATTGGTTATAGGCTCATCTGTAAATAATAATTTATATCTTATCCCACTTTTTAAAAAATTTTCTCTTATTTCATTAAGCCATTTATTTAATGCTTTTTTATAGTCCTCTAAATAATATAGTGTATTTAATGAAATTGATTTATTTGTTTCGGGGTCAAAGAATCTAAAAGAACCTTTATCTTCAATTTCTCTTTCTTGGGGTGATAAAATTTGATAAACGATAATTTCAAATCCCAAGTTATTTAGTGCTTTTAGAACTTTAATTGTAGAATTTTTATCAGCTATTAAGTCAGAAATTAGAATAATCATTCCTCTTCTTTTCAATTTATTTGCAGATAAAAGTAATGGATTTTCAATATAAGTTCTACCTGATGGTTTTAAATTACTTAAAATTTTTAAAACTTTATACAACTGATTTTTCGTAGAAGATGGATTTAAAACATGTTCAATTTTATCTGAAAATGTGATAAGTCCAAAAGCATCTCTTTGTAAATAAAGAATATAGCTTAATATAGCACATAAATTTTGGGCATAAGTGAATTTATTTGGCTTACCGTAATCCATAGATTTTGAAATATCTAAAATTAAATAAGCTCTTAAATTTGTTTCTTCGTAAAACTTCTTTATAAATAATTTTTCTTTTCTTGCAAATACCTTCCAATCAATAAATTTCAAGTCATCACCTTTGGTATATTCCCGGTGTTCTGCAAATTCAACGGAAAATCCTTCAAAAATACTTCTATGTTTTCCTGAAATATAACCTTCAACAATTTTTTTAACCCTTATATATAAATTTTCAATTTTAAGAATTTCATCTAAGGTCATTTTATTTTCCAAATTGTGCTTGGTAATTTTTCAAATCCCATCTCATTTAGTGTTTTTTGCAATTCATAATCCTTTGGTACATTTTCAATAATTGTCCCAAAAGTAGGTTCTTTATAAAAATCACCTCCTTTATCATCAAGTCTGAAAATTTCTCCTGTTCCAGGGTCTTTAACATAAATTTTTTCACCAAGTAAGTTTGACCAAGCGGTATTTAATTGTGAAACGAATTCATCATTTTCACTTAATGTTCTTTGCCAGTTTTCTGAAATTTCTCTATTTTCTCTTAAATAATTTCTAAACATTTCTGCCTCTTTTCGTTTTTCCTCAATAATAGCTTTTGTAATTTCATTAATTCTTCTATTCTCTTCACTAAATCTTTTATTTATTTCAGAAATCCACTGCGGATTAAAATAAACACTATTTAAAATTGAAATTAGCAAATGACCATCATTTATTTTATTTGAAGGAATGTTAAAAGTTATTAGAGTTAAGTTTCCGCTTGAATAAGCACTATAAATATCTTGATAAAATGTTCCAAAACAATATACAATTCCATATCTTGATGTATCATTCTTTATAGCTTTTATAAATAAACTATTTGCATTAACATTAGGTGGAACATTACTTGGTTTCTCATTATCCTTTACATATTCTAATTTCCATCCATTCCAAAAATAATTTAAAACTGCATTAACACAATCATTTCTATCATAAAGTCTTACAAAACCATAAACCATATTTGAATTTCCATTTATTTTTATAATACTTTGTGCATTGTTCATAACACCACTTGCCTCAATACTTAAAATATCCATTCTTAAAAATGTTCCATAAGGAGAAGTTAAATTATAATAAACTGCCCAGAATGCTGTTCCACCTTTAATAGCACTGCCAATTATTTTCCAATTTTCAGGAACAGCTATGTACATAGCAGGAATTCCCGAGGGGTCATTTATACTTTCATAACTATAAACAATTCTCTCTGAAACTGGAATAATTCTAAAACTTTTTGCAATTTCTTCAAGTTCATTTAATTTTTGGGAATTTGAATTTTTTGGGAAAATTATCATTGAAACTTTTGATAAATTATTTTCAGAAGTTATTGTTATAATTGATTTATAAACTCCTCTTTTTTCTTCAAGCAAAAGCTCATAAGGAAAGTTCATTTCTAAAATGATTATTCTTGTATTTTTTTCATCTTTGTAAATTGGTTCTGAAACTACATATTTTGATATTGTTGATAAAACTTTTTTTGTAGAACCATCTTTATCATCTTTCATAAATCCACAAATAAAATAATAGTTTTTTGAGTTATCGTAAATCCTAAAAATTCCATTACTAACTTTATATGAATAATTTTTAACTGCTTTAACCATAAATCCATTTATTCTATCTACAAATATCCCTTTGCCTTCATATAGAGAATCTAACGGATAATTTGCTTCTCTTGGTATTTGGAATTTTGAAGATTGGGCATTTGTGCTTTGACAAGCGAAAATAAATAAAAAAATTAACCTTTTCATCGTTGTTTTTAAAAGTTTATAATTTTGCTTTTATAATTTAAATTTCCTCTTATTTCAATGAAATATATACCTTTTGGTAAATTTAATGGCATTTCAATAAGGTTTTTATTAGTTTGTAAATTTTTACTTAAAACAATTCTTCCAGAACTATTGTAAATTTTTAATTCATAATTTCCAATTCTTGGAATTGAAAGTTTTAATTTATTATCCTTAATTTTGACAGATATAAATTCATTTTCAGGAATAAGGGCTACTGATGTTTGGTCAATATAGTGATTTGGATAATCAGGAATTATTGTTGTAGGCTCTTTTATAAAATTAAAATAAAATGTTTGACTTGAAAGTGAATCTATATTTATTGTAGTATCAATTTGACTATTATCTGAAAATTTTATTCTTATTGGATATTTTGGTATTTTGAACCTTGCCCAATTGTTAGGTTGATTTTGATTTACTTTAATATAAAAATCATAAGTTGAGCCATTGAAATTCTTTGATATTAAAAATTGAAATTGTGGATGTCCTGGCTTAAATATCCATTGATTGAAGAAATAACCTATGGATGTATCCTTATTTTCATTATTCAAGAATTCTTTAATGTCATTTTCAAAATCAATAATTCTTGCATAGGAAAATTTTCTCTTATTTCCATAATATCTTAATGCTTCAAAAAACTTATTATCACCCGTAGCACTATCGTTGTAAATAACTCTAAATAACAATCTTAAAGCATGTAAAACAGCACTTCCTTTACTATAAGTTATATTCCCGTCAAAAACATCACCGAGACTTGGTCCTGGATTGTAAATTGGTTTGTTATAATCACCATAATTTAAATATCTGTTTATATCGCCATGTATTTGTCCTAAATATCCTCTATTGTTTCCATAGTCACCATAACCCAAATTATTCTCATCATAAATTGCTTCTGAAAATGTTGCAAAACTTTCATTTATAAAAATATCTTTAAATGTAGCACAAGTTACCATATTACCCCACCAGTGATGTGAAAGTTCATGAGCACTTAAAATTTCATAATTCGTAGCTATTGTAAATGTATTTGTTTGATTTTCCATAGCACCACCAAAGAAACCTTGAAATATCTGAACTTCCGCATACTTTTCATCATAAAATGGATAAATTCCATATTTGTTAGAAAAGATTGTAAGTTGATTTGGTAAATATGATGAAGGACCATTATTATTTGGACCTAAGTAATGATAAATAGGCATAGATATATTATTGTAATTCCAAGTTTGAGTTTGGATTGTAAATTGATTTGAGGAAGCAAAAACTATTAAATAGGGAGCTATTGGATGGCCTTCTTTATAATGATAAGTTATCCAATTTCCTTCAATTATTGAATCAATAAGTTTTCCATTTGCTATTGTTTTCCAACCAATTTTCGTTTTAATTTTAGCATCTACTATTTGAGCCTTTTCATATGGTAAATCAAAGCTTGGTAGCCATCTTCTCAATCCAAAAGGTTCATTATCCGCATAAACAATATCATTCTGCTTTAAGTCAAGACCTCCACCAAATGAAGAGCCTGCTCTATTTGTTATTCCATGATAGTAAATTTCCACTCTAAAACTATCATTAGGGTTTATTGTAGAAGGAAATTTTACTATTATTAAAGTATCACCAGGTGTGTAATAATTGAAAGGTTTGTAATTCCCGTTATGGAAAAATTTAATAGAATCAATAATCAAATTGTTTTTAACTGTATCAGTCCAATACGGAACAACATAAAAACCTTTTATAAAATGAAGGTAGATACTATCAGTTGGATCAATTGCTTTAAATGTGATTTTATTATAAGCATTTAGAATAGGCCTTAAATTTTGGGCATTTTTTATGCTATCTATCCATATAAAATAATCGTACTTTATAACCTTGAAGGTCTTATATTCAACATCTGGCCAAGTATAGGATAGAATTTCAATTTTTTGAAGGTTCTTTTCAGGAATAAAAGTAAGTAGATAAAACATTTTGAAATTTTAAGGGATAATTTTTTTGCTGTGTCTAGTAATTCTAAAAACTATTTATTTTACTATATTTTCCCACCCACCCTGAAATTAAGCTTTCAGCTTAAAAATACCCATTCTTATGCCTTGGGGGGCTTCGCCCCCCATTAAACCCCCGTAAAATCAATAATTCCAATAAAATTTTTATAAGATATTGATTATCAATTACTTAACACTATTTATTGGACAAAGCAAGAGTTAGTGCTTTGTCTAGTAATTCTAAAATTATGATTATTTCTATCTTTCCCCACCCACCCTAATAATAAGCCTTCGGCTTGAAAATATCCATATTTCGGCAGAGGGGGCAAAAATCAATAATTTCCTTTAAATTTTTATAAGTTATTGATTGTCAAGCATTTAAAACTATTTACTAGACAAAGCATAATTTTTTTGCCTTCAAATTAAACCTTAAGTAATTTGAGCAAACCTCACCCATTCTAAAAATAAGGTGGAGACTTGAAAGTAATATTTCTATTTTACAGCTATTCCTACTAATGGCAAATGATTATCTAATTTTTCGTTTTTTAAATAGTTTTCAAGATCAAGGACAATTTTTTCAGGAATTTTATAGTCATAGTAAATTGCACTTCCAACACTTATAAATAAAGCACCTGCAAATATATATTCAAGGGCATCTTTATAATCAAATATCCCTCCAAGTCCGATAATCGGGCATTTAAAAGCTTTATATGTTTCATAAACTTTTTTTAAAATAATTGGTTTTACTGCTTTACCTGAAAAACCACAAAAAACTCTTTCAAAATAAGGTTTTTTCTTTTCAATATCTATTTTTATTCCAACTGGACTATTTGCCAAGTTTATAATATCAGCACCATAATTCAAAGCAACTTCAACATAAGGCAATATATTACCTTCTGGAGAAAATTTAACAATTATTGGTTTTTTAGTTATATTTTTTGCATTCTTTAAAATGTACTTTATTGATTGCTCACTAAAACAAAACAAACCTCCTTCAACATTCGGACAAGATAAATTCAATTCAAATAATGATATTTTTTCAAGTTTATTTAGTTTTTCTAAATTTTCTAAGAATTCATCTTCATCATGACCTGCTATTGAACAAATTAAAATTGTTTCAAAATTTTGAAATTTTGGATAAACTTCATTTATAAATTTATCTACACCAGGATTTTTCAATCCAACAGAATTATAAACAACATATTCTTCAATAAGGATATTTGGAGGTGGATTTCCAATTCTTTCATTTTTTGTTAAACTTTTAAATGTTATTGCACCAAGCATTTGGAAATTTATTTTTCCGAGATATTCCTCACCAAACCACCAAGGACCTGATGCCAAAACTACGGGATTTTTAAATTCTAAATTTAAAAATTTAAATTTCATTTTTTATCAAGATTTATGAAGTTTGGTTTATCAGATATTATGACTTGGACTTTATCTGATAATTTATCAACATAAAGATAATCAATGTATTTTGGATTTTGATTTAGTGCTTTTGCTATAATTTCAATTTCCTGTGCCTTTGATTGAGCTTGAATTTTTCTTTTTTGAGCTTCAAGTTCTTCTGATTGAAGTTCATATTTTAATTTTTCTGCTTTTTGTTTTGATATTGCTATTTCCTCAATTGTTTTAAGAAATTCTGGTGTTACCTTAACTTCCTCAATTGAAACGCTATTTATATAAATTCCATAATTTCTAAATTTTTCATTTAAAGCATTTCTTATATTTTCAGAAAATTCTTTCTTGGCAGTTGTCCAAATTTCTACTGCTTGATATTTTGATAATTCAATTTTTGTAATTGACTTTGTTTCTGATTCAATTATCTGGTTATAATTACTATTTCCTAATAATTTATGAAGCTTTATTATATTAGAAGTATCTATTGAATACCAAATTCTTAAATCCAATCCAATTTGAACACCATCCGAACTTGAAGACCATATTGTAAATGGTTTTTGAGTAGGAAAAACTTTTATTTTGCTATCATATATACTAACCTCATTTATAAATGGTACATTAAAGCTTATTCCTCCTTTATAAATATAATAGTTCCCAGTAATTGAATTGTAAATCAATAAATAATTTTGAGATGAAGCAAACCTTATTGTAAAACCTATAAGGAATAAAATTATTGAAATTAAAATAGATGGAATTGCTTTTTTGGTAAATGTAAATTTACTTGTTGTTATAATTTCTCCTCCTTTTTCAACAAGGATTTCCTGCGAAGAATGTTTGAATATGCTATAAATCAAAATGATTATTGAAATTATGATTATAAAATAATTATAGGCGCTCATAAAGAAAATTTTAAAGCTGAAACAAAATGGATACTTTTATATAATAACACGACTTATTACACCGTGCATTTTATGTGAAGGAAAATTATAGAATTCATCAAATCTTGGTGATATTCTCTTAATAAATGCATAAATTTTGTAAAACCATTTATCAGTTATAATTTCTTCAAATCCATAAAATATAACCTTTTCATCTATTCCACTTTCTTTCAATATTTCTTCAACATTAACAAATTCAAGATAGCCAAATTCAATTTTAAATAAATCTAATCCATAAAGTAATTCTTTTTCAAAACCAAATTTAATACCAAATGGTTCATCTTTTTTTACTAATGAAAGAAATACATTCCTTTCGTAAATTATAGCTTGATTGAACATTACATTTATAACATAAGGAGGAACTTTTTGATAATCTCTTACTAAAAATACTGCTGTTCCCTTAATTTTGTTAGCATTTTCATAAACATTATTGAACATAATTTCAAATTCTTTGAAATCAATTGGTTGTAATTTTTCATAAACTTTTCTTTGTCCTTTTGTATAATTTATTATAATAAAAATTAGAAATATAGCAATAACGATAGGTATATAAGCACCACTTGGGATTTTTAAACTTCCCGAAAGAACAAACATTAAATCACAGATTGTTACAAAAACTGAAAGAACAAAAAAAATCCATTCCTTTTTATAAAAATTCAAAATGGAAAGCAAAATTCCTGTTATTAGCATTGTTAAAGCTACTGAAAAACCATAAGCATGACCAAGATTTTCAGATTTCTTGAAAATAAGTACAACTAAAACTACACAAATAAATAAACTATAATTTACAAAACTTGAATAAATTTGCCCATATAGCTCTTTTGAAAGATGTTTAAATTTAATTCTTGGGAAAAGACCTAAGTTTGATGCTTGAAAAAATAATGAAAAAACTGCGGTTATAATAGCTTGGGAGGCTATTATGGTAGCAAGTATAGTTAGAATTAAAAACGGAATATAAAGATATGGAAAATTCTCATTAAACATTTCAAAAAAAACATTTTGAGAATTTGGATTTTTTATCAAATAAACACCTTGTCCAAGATAATTAAGAACTAATGATGGAAAAACAAAAAAGAACCAAGATTTTTGAATTCTTTCTTTTCCAATATGACCTATATCAGAATATAATGCTTCACCTCCTGTTGCTGCAAGTATAACCTCTGATAAAACGATAAATGATAAAAACCCATTTTTTATTATAAATTCAATGGCAAATATAGGATTTAGAGCAATTAAAATGCTTGGCATTTTTATTGTTTCTAAAAGACCTACTATGAATAACGCTAAAAACCAAACTAACATTATAGGACTAAATGCTGGATAAATTTTATCTGCTCCACCTTTTTGGATATAGAATAAAAATATAAATATAACTATTGTTATGGCTATTATAAAATTTTGGTCTAGATTTTGAAAATAACTTATGACTTTTATTCCTTCAACTGCACTTAATACTGAAATGGCAGGCGTTATAATACCATCACCTGCTAAAAAAGAAATTCCAAAATAAATAAGTAAAGAAATAAAAGAAACAACTCTTAAATTCTTTATATTTTTTAGTGCTATTTCACCTAAAATTATTTGACCACCTTCACCTCTTATGCTAAAACGCATGGCTAAAAATGCATATTGAATTGAAACAATAATTACAAGTGTCCAAAAAATCAGTGAAACAATACCATAAATATCTTCTTGTTTTGGTTTTGTAAGAAGAGCAATAATAGTTAAGGTGTATATAGGACTTGTCCCGATATCTCCAAATACAATTCCAAGAGGTCTAAAAATATCAGAAAAGAATTTTTTCATAGATATTCTTCAAAGTTCATGTTTTTTAACAAATTAACAATATCTCTAACATTTTGAGCATTTTCTTTTGGTATAACTAGAACTGCATCTTTTGTTTTAACAATAATTAGATTTTCAACACCATAAACACCACAAATTCCATCTTTTGAAATTATTATACAATTTTTCGTATTAATTTTTGCCACTTTCCCAAGTATCACATTTCCATTTTCATCTTTTTTGAATATATTTTCAAGTGAAGTATATAATCCTAAATCTTCCCATTCAAAACTTGCTTTGATTAGAGCGATATTGTCAGATTTTTCCATAATAGCATAATCAATTGATATATTTCTAACATTTTTATAAAATTCTAATTTGTTTTTTGAACTTTCAAAAGCTTGAATAATATCATAAGCAAATTTTTCATAAGCTTTTATAATTGTTTTTTTATTAAATATGAACATTCCAGAATTCCAAAAGAAACTGCCTGATTGAATGTACTCTTTTGCTTTTTCAAAGGAGGGTTTTTCGTGAAATTTTTTTACTTTATAGACATTATTTCTTATTTCATCACTAACTTCAACATATCCAAACCCCGTTTCAATTCTCGTTGGTTTTATACCAAAGACAACAATATAATCCATTTTTGCAATTTCAATTCCTAAATTAACATCATCTTTAAAAGCTTGAAAATTTTTAATAATATGGTCGGATGTTTGAACAAAAATTATATCATCATCTTTAATTTTTAAATTTCTTATTGAATAGTAAATAGCTGGTGCAGTATTTTTACCAAATGGTTCTATAATAAATTTAGCGTCTTTTATGATTTTCTTTATTTGTTTTTGAAGTTCTTGTGTCGTAATGATATATACCTCTCCAAAAAGTTTTGCTCTTTCATAAGCCTCTAAAATTAATGGTTTTCCAGTAAATAAATCTAATAATTGTTTTGGTTTATTTTTTCTTGAAAGGGGCCAAAATCTTTCTCCTTTTCCTCCTGCTAATATAAAAGAAAGGATTTTCATTAATTTTCAAAAGTTTAAAGGTTTATTGATAGAATTTTTTTCTTTTATTAGGGCTTTTTCCAATAAATAAGGCATTTTTTTCTTAACTTTAAAATTTTCAAAGTGCTTTACTTTTTTAATGATGAATTTACAAATTCTGCTTACTTACCATTAGAAGAGAGGAGTGTAAATTTTGGGGATGGTGTTTATGAAGTAATTGTCACTTATAATTTTAGACCATTTAAGATAGATGAGCATATAAATAGATTATTTTATAGTGCTGGGGAAATTTTTTTAAAAGTTCCATATAGTATTCAGGAAATAAAAACAATTATAGATGAAGGAATAAAGAAAATTTCAAAACCAAATTTAAAAATATATATTCAACTTTCAAGAGGTTCTTATGAAAGAACTCACGAATTTCCTCCAAGTTATATAAAACCAAACTTTTTTATAATTTTTAGGGAATTTCAAAGAATTGAAGATAATATTAGATTTAAAGGTGTTAAATTATTTACCTATCCTGATATTAGGTGGGAAAGATGCGATATTAAAAGTTTAAATTTACTACCTAATGTTCTTGCTAAACAATTTTCAAGAAATAAAGGTGGATTTGAGGCTTTATTTATTAAGAATGGTAAAATTACTGAATGTGCTTCAAGTTCATTTTTTGCATTTATAGATGATAAGTTAATAACTCACCCTTTAACTAATGAAATTCTATCTGGTATTACAAGAAGTGAGGTTATAAACATAGCCAAAAGTCTAGGTTTTGAAGTTATTGAAAGACCTATTTTCATAAATGAAATTGAAAAAATTCAAGAATGCTTTATAACAAGTACAACTGCAGAAGTTTTACCTATAATTAGTATTGATAATTATCAATTCCCTATTGGAGAAAGAACGCTTAAAATATATAATGAGTTTATAAAGAAAGTCTTATGAATGTCTTAATAACAGGAGGTGCAGGATATATAGGTAGTTTTATTGTTAAGGTATTAAAAAATGATTTTAATTTGCTTGTTATTGATTCACTTGAAGAAGGACACAAATGGGCTGTTAAAGATTGCCCATTAGTTGTAGGTGATATTTCAGATGAAAAAATTTTAAATGATATTTATGAGAATTTCAAGCCTGATGTTATTATTCATTGTGCTGCTTATGTTGTTGTTCCTGAATCAGTAAAAAATCCCTTTAAGTATTACGAGAATAATTTTTATAAATCTTTAAAGATGTTAAAATTCTTTTTAGAAAGAAAACTAAAATTTTTTATCTTTTCATCAACTTGTGCTGTATATGGTAATCCTAAATATATTCCTGTTGATGAAAATCATCCAATTGAACCAATTAACCCATATGGATGGTCTAAGTTTTTCTTTGAAAAAGCAATAATGGATTTAAAAAATGTTTATGATTTTGAATATATTATTTTAAGGTACTTTAATGCTGCTGGTGCAAGTCTTGATGGAACACTTGGACAACACAAAAAAGACCCTCAGCATTTAATTTCAAGAATAATTAAAACAATTTTTGGGTTTTATGAAGAATTAAAGATTTATGGAAACGATTATCCAACAAAAGATAGAACAGCAATAAGAGATTTTATTCATGTTGTTGATTTAGCAGAATTACACAAATTAGCACTTGAATATGTTATAGAAACAAAGAAAAGTGATATATTCAATTTAGGTTATGGTAGAGGTTATAGTGTTCTTGAAGTTGTTGAAATGGCTAATAAAATTCTAAAACCTTTTAAATATAGTTTTGCTCCAAGAAGAGAAGGAGACCCTGCTATTTTAATAAGTGATAATAAAAAAATTAAAACAGTACTTGGATTTAATCCAAAGTACAACGATATGGAAATTATTCTAAAAACTGCATATAATTGGGAAAAATATAGAATTGAAAATGGATTAGATTGAAATTGGTATTACGCACAAATCAGTTTAAGGCTAAAAAATTATTTATTTTATTATTTATCCCCACCCACCCTATATTCAAGGCTCCGCCTTAAAAACCTCGCCCCCCTAAAAGCCCCCCATTATTTCAAGAATTCTGATAAGACTCTGCTCCCCATTAAATCCATAATTTTAAAAAACTTCTCATAAGTTATTGCAGATTGAAATTAATGTATCAACAATAATTTTACTTGGATAAAAACGTTTAAATTCTTTTTTTCTTCTAAAATTATAATAATTTTCAAAAAAATAATTTATTTTTTCATCTTTAAATTCAGAAAGAAAAGCAGTTTCATCTAAACCAACTTCTCTTTCCGTTCTTTCTCTCAATAGTAAACAAGGAACATTTAAATAATAAGTTTCTTCTTGGAGTCCTCCACCATCAGTTATTACAAAAGCACTATCTCTAACTAAGTTCATAAAGGTTATGTAATCTAAATAACCCATAATTTCAATGTTTTGATTATTTTTTATAATATCGTAAAGTTTGAACTTTTTTAATTGAACTTCACTTGGTTTGTGAATTATGTATTTTACTTTTTTTAGTTTTGATGCTCTGATTATAATATCAATACATTTTTTGAATCTTTCTTTATTGTAAATTGTCTCTTGTCTGTGAATTGCAGATACAATATAATTAGAATTTCTTGGATCATCATCTTTTGGACGCACAAATTCGCAAAGTGTATCATAAACTGTATTCTGAAAAGTATTAACAATAATTTTTTTCCCTTCGTACTTTTTTAAATTACTTTTAGCCCAATCAGAAGGCGGGAATAAAATATCTGAAAAATGAACAGAAATAATTCTAACTAATTCTTCTGGAAATGGATGAAATATATTAAATGACCTTAAACCTGATTCAATATGTGCAACTTTCATGTTAAATAATTTACCTATGATTACTGCTAAAAGTGTTGATATTGTATCACCTTGAGTTATCAAAATTTTTTGATTTTTAATTTTGTTTTTATGCTTAAAAGCATTAATGATAACTTTTAAAATAAAAATTGGAATTTCATATACATTCTTTAAATCCTTTTGTTCGTTTCTTAAATTTAAATCTGGCTTTCTCAATCCAAATTTTTCTTCAAGAACTCTATTAAATGATGGTTGTTGATCAGTTTGAACATATAGATAATCTATCTTTCTCTTTTCAAGTTCTAACATTACTCCTGCCATTTTAATTAATTGTCCTTTTGTTCCAATTAAGATAACCATAAAATAAATTGAAAATTTTAAAGATAAATAAACCTTATAAATTGCTGTGTCTAGTAATTCTGAAATATAGATTATTTCTTATTTTGCCCGCCCACCCTGAAAATAAGGCTTCGCCCCCCTATAATCCCCCATAAAATCAATAATTTCTTTAAAAATTTTATAAGTTATTGATAATCAAGGATTTAACAATAATTATTGGACAAAGCACTTATAAATTTAACTTTAAAATTTCAATAATGTTTATATGTTCAAATTGTGGATATAAATCTTTAAAGTGGATAGGAAGATGTCCAAATTGTCAAGAATGGGAAACATTAATAAAAGAAGATGAAATGAAAATTGAAACTAATAATCAAAACGTTGAAATTAAAAAATTAAAGGATTTAGAATATATTAAGGAAGAGAGACTTATCTCAAATATAAATGAATTTGATAGGGTTGTTGGTGGTGGTATTTTAAAGGGTTCTTTAATTTTAATGGGAGGAGACCCTGGTGTTGGAAAATCAACTATTGCTTTACAATTAGCAAGTAGATTTAAATCGTTGTATATTAGTTCAGAAGAATCTTTAAATCAAGTCTTATCAAGAGCCAAAAGGATTGGAATAAATAATGATAATGTTTATATTGTTTGTGAAAGTAATTTGGATAGAATTTTAAATAATTTAAATGAAAGTTTTGATTTAATTGTTATTGATTCAATACAAACGATATATTCAGATGAAATTCCTTCAAGTCCTGGCAGTGTTTCACAAATAAAGACATGTGCTTATAAATTACTTAAAGTTTCAAAATCAAGTAATACAGCAATTTTAATAATAGCTCACATTACAAAGGAAGGGGAAATATCAGGACCAAAATTATTAGAACATATCGTAGATGTAGTTTTATATATGGAAACTAATGAAGCAAATTTAAGAATTTTAAGAAGTTATAAAAATCGTTTTGGACCCACAAATGAAATAGGAATTTTTGAGATGACTGAAAAAGGATTAAAAGAAGTCAATAAACCCGAAAATTACTTCATTTCTGATATAAATTATGCTAAACCTTCAATAGCAAGAAGTATAATTTTAGAAGGATTAAGACCACTAATTGTTGAAGTTCAAAGTTTAATAGTTAGAACATATTATCCAACACCGATAAGAAATTCAACGGGATATGATATTAGAAGATTAAATATGATTTTAGCTGTAATTGAAAAGTACCTAAATATAAAATTGAGAAATTATGATATTCATGTAAATATCGTTGGAGGAATTAGAGTTTCAGACCAAGCTATTGATTTAGCTGTTGCTCTTTCTATAATTTCTGGATATAAGAATTTTCCTTTAAATCCAAAATTAGTTTATATTGGTGAAATAGGTTTGACAGGTGATATTCACAAAGTTTTTCTAATGGATTTAAGAAAATCAGAAGCAAAAAGACTTGGTTTTGAAATTTATGAAAACAAAAAAACATTAATTGATACTTACAAGGATATTTTTGAAAATTTTTAGAAATTCATTTGGCTTTTCAATGTGTGGCATATGACTACATTCATCAATAAAGTAATTTTTACAATTTAAAATTTCACTCGTTTTCAATAATTTTTCAATATCAACAATTTTATCATTTTTTCCTATTATGTGAAAACATAATATATTTTTTCTTTTGAATGTTTCTAAATACTTAAATGGATTAAAATTATTTAGAATTTCAATATGATTTTTTAAAACATCAGAATTCTTAAACATCAAGTAATCTCTTTTTTTACAATCGTCAATAAACTTTTGGGAATAATATAATTTTTCGCAAATTTCTTCTTTATCCAAATTTAAATTAAATTTTTCAAAAATAGCACCATTTACTAAAATAAGTGCTTGAATATTATTAAAAATTGTTGAAAAGTAGTATCCTATTGAACCACCCATAGAATGCCCAATTATTATAATTTTTGAATTGAAATAGTCTTTAAAGTAATCCGCATAATTTTCAATTTCATTAGCTTTTGGTAAATCAACATTTATTATTTCAAAATTTTTTAATTCTCTTGTAATTAAAAGCCAATTTAAATGCGAACCTCCTGCACCATGAATGAAAAATAATTTCATTTAATCAGGTAAAGAAAAAATTCCACTCATTAAAATTCCTGACAAACCCTAAAGCAAAGAGGCAGAGTATATATAAATAAATTGTTCATTTGATAAATAAACGACAAAAAATATATCTGCTAATAAAAAGATAATTCCTGCTATTGAACCAATTATCCATCTTTTTCCAAGATCACTACCCCAAAATATCCTCAAATCAATAATAGCAAATGTTGCAAGAATATAACCAAGAATTATTAGTACTAAATGGTAATAAAATTTTTCATCAAATTTGTAATTATTAATGAGTAATGAATAACCAACTACCAAAAGTAATATAAAAATTCCAAGGACTTGCAAAGCTTCACCAAGTGTAAGGCCATATCCACTTCTCATAAGTTGAATAAACATATAAACAACTGCACTTGCAAATGATAAATGCCCAATATATAGTAATGGATAAACGATGTAGTTTTCAAAATCAAATTGAATTAAGAAGAATCCAATAGCAAGTAAGAACCCTCCAAGCCCAAGCAGAAATGTTAATTTTCCTCTTGCAGTTTTTATACCAATTGTAATAAATGCCCTTCTCATTGAAACAATAAAGAAAACTATAAATAGTACTGCTGGAATTGAAAGGGAATAGATTGGACTATAAGGATTAAAGAAAAGGTAATAAATTCCAAGAACAATCCACAAGGTTATATTAAATAATGTTATAAAGAATGTGAAGTTCATATTGAAATTTTAAAGTTTAGAGAATTATTGCAAGGACTTTCAGAATTATTAGACATAGCACACACCATTTAAAAATTGCTTTGTCTAGTAAATAATATTAAGTTGCTGATTAATTATGAATTTTACGGGGGGACTTTATGGGGGGCAGAGCCCCCCACTGCCGAAAAATGGGCATTTTAAAGCCGTAGGCTTTAATTTTGGGCGGGTGGGGAAAACATAGAAAAATAAATAGTATCAGAATTATTGGACAAAACATTTAAAAATCACCTTTAAACTTTCAATTGTTGATAATTTTCCTTTTATTTGACTTACCAAATGACCCAAAAACATTATATGAAGTTGCATTAAATGAATTTAAAAACAAAAATTATAAGCAAGCTGAAAAAATTTTAAAAAGAATTATTTATTCGTTTTCACCTAATGAATGGACTGATAAAGCACAGTTTTATTTAGCACTTTTATATTATGAAATAAAAAATTATGAACTTGCAAAGATTGAAGCAGAATTCTTTGTAAATAATTTTAAATATAGTGAATTTTATCCAAATGGTTTAATTTTACTTGCAAAAATTTATTATAAATTATCACCAAATCCACATAAAGATATATCTGAACTTAACAAAGCAATTGAAATTTTAAATAGAGTTAAAACATTGTATCCAAGTTATAGTCAATCAGCTGATAGTATAATGTTCCTAATTAGAAAAAAATTTGCCCAAAAAATTTTAATTTCTGCCAATGTTTATAGAAACATTGAAAAACCAAAATCAGAAGCAATTTACCTTGAATACTACTTAAATAATTACATTGATATTGAACCTGATTCAGTAGCATATAGACTACTTGAAATATACGAAACTTTAAATGAAAAAGAAAAAATTATTAATTTAACTGAATTAATTCTCAAAGGTGATAATTTTTCTTCATGGATAAAAAAAGTAGCCCTTGAGAAACGAGATAAATATGGCTATCGCTCTGATAGGAGGTAGATTTGATCCAATTCATATTGGGCATCTTATTATAGCAGAAGATTTATTAGAGATTTTAAATGTTGAAAAAGTTATATTTCTTTTAAGTCATAATCCACCGCATAAAGTTGTTTATTCAAGCTTTGAAGATAGATTTAACATGATAAAAATAGCTATCAATAACTATAAAAAATTTGAAGTTTGGGATATTGAAAAAAGAATGAATTTAGAAAAAAGTTATAGTTTTTTAGTACTAAAAGAAATTTTAAGGATAGGTTATAAAAATTTATACTTTGTAATAGGTTCAGATCAATTTGAAAACTTTAAAAGTTGGTATAATTACGAGGAGATTCTTAATATGGTTAATGTTGTTGTTGTTCAAAGACCTTCAAAAAATTATAACTATCCAAGAGAATTATTAAACAAAGTCAAAATTTTAAATAATAGATTAATTGAAGTTTCATCGTCGGAAATTAGGAAAAGAATTAAAGAAAATAGAGAGTTTAAATTTCTTGTTCCTTATGGTGTTTATGAGTATATTATAGAGAAAAAATTGTACCTTATTTGAAATTGAAGCATTTAAATTTGGCTTTGTTCAGCGATTATTGTTAAGTATGATAATCAATCACCTATAAAAAATTCGCTAAAATGCTTGAAATAATGGAGTGAATTTAGGGGGAGCGGAGCTCCCATAGCCGAAATATGGGTATTTATAAAGCTCCGCTTTATTTCGTAGGGTGGGTGAGCAAAATCATAATTACTTTTATGTCCTTTAAACTTTTGATATATGCAAATGTTTGATTACACTGCTGAAAGTATAAAAAGATTAAAGGGATTAGAAGGTGTTAGAAAAAGACCCGCAATGTACATTGGTGATGTTGGTAAAAAAGGTTTTCATCATTTAGCTTTTGAAATAATAGATAATGCAATTGATGAGGTGCTTGCTGGATTTGCAAATTATGTAAAAGTAGTAATTCATAAAGATAATAGCGTCTCAGTTGAAGATAATGGAAGAGGAATACCTATTGATATTCATCCAGAAACAGGAACACCAGCAGTTGAAGTTGTATTTATGGAACTTCACGCAGGTGGTAAATTTGAAAGGAATATATATAAAATTTCGGGAGGGCTTCATGGTGTTGGAGCAAGTGTAGTTAATGCTTTATCTGAATGGACAGAAGTTTTTGTGAAAAGAAATGGAAATTTATATAGAATGAAATTTTCAAGAGGTAAGAAAGTAGAGGATTTAAAAATTGTTTCAAAGGCAAATGGGACAGGGACTATTGTTAGATTTAAACCTGATAAGGAGATATTTACAGATTACCCTAAACTTGAATTTGATTATGACTATATTGCTAATCGTTTAAGAGAAATTGCATTTTTAGTTCCAAATGTAAAAATTGAACTTATTGATGAAAGAACAAATAAGAGAGAGATTTTTCACTATCCAAGAGGTATAGTAGATTTTATTGATTACATTGATATTTCAAGAAAACACATTACACCAACATTTTGGACAAAATTTACAAATAACAGTGAAGAATTTATGGAAATTGAAATAGCACTTGCATATAATGAAGGTTATGATGAAGTCATAATTTCATTTGTAAATACAGTTAATACTAAGGAGGGAGGAACTCATGTAACGGGATTTAAAAGTGCCTTAACCAAAGCAATTAATGATATAGGAAGAAAAATGAATTTAATAAAGAAAGAACCATTACAGGGTGAAGATGTTAGAGAAGGATTGACTGCCATAATTCATGCAAAACTTTCCAATCCTATATTTGAAGGTCAAACGAAGATAAAACTTGGAAATGATAGTGTTAGAAGTTTTGTAGAAGTAAATTTTTATGAAAAGTTTTCAAGATTTTTAGAGGAAAATCCAAAAATTGCTCAAATTATAATAAACAAAGCATTAGAAAACCAAAAAGCAAGACTTGCTGCTAAAAAAGCAAAGGAAATTGTTAGAAGAAAGAGTTTTATTGAAAATGATAGTCTTCCAGGAAAATTAGCTGATTGTATAACGAAAGAAAGGGAAAGAGCTGAATTGTTTATCGTTGAAGGTGAGAGTGCGGGAGGTTCTGCTAAACAAGGTAGAAATAGAGAATTTCAAGCGATATTACCATTAAAAGGTAAAATTTTAAATGTTGAAAAGAAAGGTTTAGATAAAGCATTAGATAATGAAGAATTAAAAACAATTATTTCTGCTCTTGGTTGTGGAATAAAGGAAAATTGTAATCCAAATGAATGTAGATATGGCAAAATTATTATTATGACTGATGCGGATATAGATGGTGCCCATATTAGAACATTATTACTCACTTTATTTTATAGATATTTTTATAATCTTATTGAAGCAGGAATGGTTTATATAGCTCAACCTCCTCTATATAGGATTCAAAAAGGCAAAATTATAAAATATGCTTATTCAGATGAAGAATTAAGTAAAATTTTAAAGGAAATAGGTTCAGAAAATGTTATGATTCAAAGGTATAAGGGTCTTGGAGAAATGAATCCTGAACAACTTTGGGAAACAACGATGAATCCAAAAACAAGAGTTTTAAAAAAAATTACTATTGAAGATGCAGCTGAGGCTGAAAGGTGGGTTTCGGTATGTATGGGTCTTGATGTATCGCCAAGAAAAGAATTTATTGAAAAATATGCTTTAAGTATTAAGGAACTTGATATATGAATTATAGAGAGCTAATTGAAATTATGAATGGAATTAAAGATTTATATGAAAGAATAAAAAAGTTTCATCAAACTACAAAAAGGACACTTTTTTTAGTGGAAACGAGATTGAGATTCAAACTTTGTTCAATTTTAGTTATTTTAGTTTTAAATTTAACAATAACCTTGTTAATGCTATGGATTTTAATAAAACTTTTGGGGATAGTGAGAAGTTAAGAATTAGATATTTTGAAATTGAAGAGTTTGAAGATGGATATAGAGTTATTGATCCTTTTGGATTTTTTGAAGATTTATTTTTTACAAAAGAAGCATTATATTTAATTAGTTTGTTTGATGGAACAAGAACAATAGACCAAGTAAAATTAGATTTTTTTAAAGCTACAAATATAATGCTTTCTGATAGTGAGATATTGAATTTTATAAACCAAATGGATAACTACTATTTATTTTATAATGAGAAATTTATAAACAGGTTCGAAGAAGAGAGAAAAAAAATTTTAGATTTGGAATATAAACCCATTGAAATGATTGAAAATATAAGTCAGGTTAAAAACTTCATTAAGCAAAATCTAACTGATGACTTTGAAAATGATATAATTGCTTTAATTGTTCCACATATTGATTTAAGAATAGCTATGGATACCTATCTAAAAACTTACTCAAAAATTAAAAATTTAAAAAGAAAAATTTTTATTATATTTGGAGTTGCTCATTCTGTCCATTTAACACCATTTTCAATATTTCCTAAAAACTACTTTACTGATAGAATCGTAAAAGTTAATAACGAAATTATAGAAAAAATTAGAAATTTGTTTGGTTATGATATTCATTTTGATGTACTAGCTTATAGAGATGAACATTCAGTTGAATTTCCAATTTTATTCATTGATAGTTTATTTGAAGAATTTTCAATAATTCCATCAATTATTGCTTATGCTAATAATAAGGAGGACTTAAAAACAATTGCTTATAGAATATACGAAGTTATTAGAAACTATAAAGATGAGATATTTTTAATATCAAGTATTGATTTAAGTCACGTTGGAAAAAAATTTGGTGATAGTGAATATTATAACCCAAAGGAAATTGATATGGAATATATTAAATATATTTTAGAATTTGAAAATGATAAGGCTTTTGAATTTTTAAAAAATTCTCAAAATCAAACGAGAATTGATGGACAATTTACAAATTATGTATTTCTTGAAATTTTAAAATTATTAAATGTTAAAAAATCTCAAATTATTGAATATAAAAATTATTATGAGGAATTGACGGATTCAGGTGTTAGCTATTGCTCTATTAGTTTTCATATCTAAAATCCACACTTCTCCATTCTTTTGCTTGTAATTCCAAAATAATTTCCAATCTAAATTGTTCAAAATAAAAAATATAATACCATTTGTAAGTTGATGTCCAACAATTAGGACATTTTCGTAGTTTTTACTTTCCAAATCTTCTAAAAATGCTCTTGCTCTACTAACAACTTGTAAAAATGTCTCTCCGTTTGGGGGATTATATAAGAATGGATTTTCTCTTACTTTAATGAAAAATTCTTTATTTTCATTAATAATAACAGAAGATTTCTTCCCTTCCCAATCACCCATATTTTGCTCCCTTAAACGATTATCTAAAATAATTGAACTTTTATATTTGTTTATTTTGTTTATAATTTCAGAAGTTTGAATAGCTCTTTTTAGATCAGAAGAATATATAACATCAAACTTTATATCTTTCAATTTTTCTCCTAATTCAATTGATTGTTTTATTCCGTTTTCATTTAATTCAAGATCAGTCCATCCTTGAATTAAATCATTTAAGTTGTAATCCGTTTGACCGTGACGAACTAAGTAAATTTTCATAGTCCGAAAAGTTTAATGCTAAAATTCCATCTTTTAAATTATAAGCTTTAAATCCCATATTTCTCAATCTAATAGTTAAAGCATAGCTTTTTCTACCACTATTACAATATAAGACAATTTTATGAGTTTTCTTAAATTTAGATAAATTTTTTAAATGTTTCTCAATTTCTTCTGATGGAATGTTAATTGAGTTTTCAATTTTAAGTTCATTCATTTCATCAGAACTTCTTACATCAATAATGATAACATTATTTTCTTTAAGCATTTCTTTAAGTTCATTATAATCAATTTCAATTTTTAAATCCTCTAATTTTTCTTTATATTCTTTAAGTTCTAAAACTCTCTTACATTTTGAACATATTTCACTATTTGATGGCATTGAACAAATTGAACAAGCTTTAATATCTTCTAATTCTTCATTTAAGTTCTTTTCATATAGTGGAATAATTTTTTTCCTAAAAATTGAAAGAAGTCTAAATTTAATATCAGGTTGTGTTTTTTCTAATTCATCAATCCAATTTTTGATTTGTTTTATTGTTGTTATTTCTCCATGAGGACAAGAACATTCTTGAACTGGAAGATCATTTAAACTAACATAATATAAGTCTTCAATTTCGGGTGTAGTTATTAAGGGTTTTATTTTTCTTGGATAACCATTTAAAAGTGGTTTTAAAACAGGTTTTAATTTTCTTATCCCTTCAAAATCACCACTTAAAAATAGGGACATCATTGTAGAAACAGTATCATCTAAATTATGGCCTGTTGCTAATGCATTAGCATTTACTTTAACTGATAATAAAGTAAATATATTTCTTTTTATTGTTCCACAAACGGAACACATTTTGTCTTTGTACTTTGTAATCAGAAAGTCATCAATTGTATAACCTTCTTTCTCTTTAAGATTGTATATTTCTAATGGGATTTTTAAGTTTTCACAAAGTTTAATAACTTTCTTTTCAAGATGGTCAGAATAGTACTTAATTCCGAGATTTATATAAAAAGCAAATATATCCTGTTCTTTAAAAGCCATTTTAAGCGCATGTAATAATGCAACACTATCTTTACCTCCTGAGACTGCAACTGCAACTCTTTCATTTTTGTTGAACATTTTAAATTCTTCAACAACCCTTCTAATTCTATTTATAAAGAAATCATTAAAACAACTTTTACAAAACTTTTGTTTTGCATATCTAATTTCAATAATAGCACTATCTTTTTTACATCTTGAACATCTACCAATAGGTTCTAATTTTAATTTTATTCTACCAATTCCACATTTACCATAAAAAATTTCCATAAGTTATAAAATTTTAAAGTTTAAAAATTGCTTTGTCTGCCTTGTCCAATAATTCCCCCTCTACCTTCCCTATGGATACCCCCACTATATTTTAACTCATCCCCTCCCATATCAACCCCTCAATCAGCCAAATTACTATAACTATAAAAACTATTCA
>CBFGJN010000004.1:0-35810 GCA_965649115.1 Caldifarciminota bacterium
TGAAAAATTGAAAACTTATGCTTTAAAATTTTGGTGCTGGACGACTTGTTATATACATCGTCGTAAGGTGGTCAAGGGGTAAAAGGCAAGGCACGGGTTTTTATCGTCCCTATAAGGGATTGAAACAATGTTTTGAAAACAATTCTTCTGTGAGATATTTTAGTTTTTATCGTCCCTATAAGGGATTGAAACTTCATCAAATAGTTGCTGAAATTTCCATCCATCTTCGTTTTTATCGTCCCTATAAGGGATTGAAACGCAAAGTCAATAATGTCAAACCTGTGGTAGTCCCAAAGTTTTTATCGTCCCTATAAGGGATTGAAACGGGATTGAAACTAATCTGACTTTTTAACTAATTTATATAGGATTTCCAATGCTTGTTTAGGTGTTATTTCATCAGGATTTATATCAATTTCAATTGGACTATTTGAAATTTTAAAATTTAGTAAAATCTCATTTGCTCTATTTATAATCCATTCTGGAATGCCTGCTAATTTAGCGACATATATTCCATAACTTTTATCAGATGAACCTCTTATAACCTTTCTTGTAAAAATAACATTATCCTCAAATTCTTTTACTTCCATACAATAATTTTTAATGCCTTTTATCTCATTTTCAAGTTTTGTTAATTCATAATAATGGGTTGCAAATAATGTTTTAGCCTTTATGTAATTTTGAATATATTCAATAATTGCTCTTGCAATTGCTATACCATCATATGTAGAAGTTCCTTTTCCTACCTCATCTAAAATAATAAAGCTTTTTTCAGTGCTATTATTTAAAATATAGGCTGTTTCTATCATTTCCGCCATAAATGTTGATACACCTGAACTTATATCATCACTTGCTCCAACTCTACTAAAAATTCTATCAACAATATGAATATTAACTTTTTTTGCGGGAACAAAAAAACCACACTGTGAAAGTAATATAATAATAGCATTTTGTCTTAAATAAGTTGATTTTCCTGACATATTTGGTCCTGTTAGTATAATTGCATTATTTTCATTGTTAAGAAATAAATTATTTGGCACAAATTCATCATTTAAAGCTTCTACGATAGGATGTCTTCCATCAATAATTTCAATTATTCCATCATCATTAAATTCAGGTCTTGACCAATTATTTTCAATACTAATTTGTGCTATTGAGCAATTTAAATCAACCTCCCCTAAAAATTCAAAAAATAATCTTAAATCTTTTGAAAATTCTAAAATTTTTCTTCTTAAATTGTTATATATCTCCTTTTCAATAGTTAAAATTTTTTCTTTTGCATAAGCAATATCTTTTTCAATTTCTATAATTTTCTTATTTTTGAATCTCAAAGTATTTACAAGTGTTTGGATGCCCTCCCAATCGCTTGGAACTTTATCTTTATAAGATTTTGTAATTTCAATATAATAACCATAAACTTCATTATAACCAATTCTTAAAGTTGGTATTTTTGTTCTTTCCTTTTCATATTTTTCAATTTCTGAAATAAGTTTTTCACTTTCATATAAAATTTTTCTATATTTGTCAAGCTCCTCATTTATACCATCTCTAATAACATTTCCATCTGAAAAATTGTAAGGTGGATTATCTGAAAGTGTTTTGATAATTTCATCTGAAATTTCTTTAAGTTTATCAATGTTTTTAAAGAATTTCTCAAAAGGTTGTAAATCTTTTAATATATCGTAAATATCTATCCAACTTTTAATTGAATAGGCAAATTTTAATAGTTCAATTGGTGGAATTCTATTAGCTGATATTTTTCCAAGTTTTCTTTCAGGGTCACCTATAAGTTCTAAAATTTTTTGAATAGTTCTTAATTTATCTTTAAATGTTATAAGTGCCTCAATTCTATTTAATCTTAAATTAATTTTTTCAAAATTAATATATGGATTACTTAAAGCTTTCCTTAAAGCTCTTGAGCCGACTGGTGTTTTCGTTTTATTTAAAATTGAAAATAAATTTATTCCTTTTGAATCTGCTCTAATGCTTTCAAAAATTTCAAGATTTCTAATTGTTTGCTTATCTATATTCATATAAACACTTAAATTACCAATTTTAATAAACTTTATGTGATTTAATGAATGCGGTTTATTTAATTTCAAATACTTAATTAAAACAGCAATACTTCTAATTGCTAAATTTGGAACTTTTAATCCAAAATAAGATGTTGGCTCTTTTTTGAAAAAATCTTTGAAAACTTCAATAGCAGTTATATATTCATATTCAATTTGAGGAAATTTTACAATATGAGCATTTTTAAGTTCTAAATTCAAATTTTCGGGAATAATAATTTCCTTTACTTCAATTTTATTTAAAAACTCAAAAATTTTGTTTAATTTATCTTCATAAACTGTTAGTTCTCCTGTTGAAATATCAAGGACAGCAAGACCACAATTTTGTCCAAATTGATATAGACTTGAAATGTAGTTGTTTTCATTTTCATTTAGAAAATCCTCATCAATAATAGTTCCAGGGGTTAAAACTTCAATAACTTCTCTTTTCATTAAATTTTTCGTTTCCATTTCATCCATTTGTTCAGCAATTGCAACTTTTAAACCAAAACTTAATAATTTTTTTATATAAACATTTGCAGACTTTACAGGGATTCCACACATGGGAACTCTTAAATCCTTACCCATTGGCTTGCTTGTTAATGTTAAATTTAATAGTTTTGAAACTTTATATGCATCATCTAAAAACATTTCGTAAAAATCACCAAGTCTAAAAAGTAATATCGCATCTTGATATTTTTCTTTCAGTTTTTTATATTGATTGTAAATTGGCGATGCTTTCATAATTTAAAATTTTAAAGCAAACAATAAATGGAGTATTTTAAAAGCGTAGCCTTATAATTTTTCTTAACTTTAAAATTTTAAGCTATTTTATGAAACTTCTATATGAAGGAAAGTCCAAGAGAGTTTATGAATTTTCGCAGAACGAAGTAGTTTTAGAATTTAAGGATAATGCTACTGCTTTTAATGCTCAAAAACATCAAGAATTTAAAGATAAGGGTAAAATAAATTGTTTATTTTCTGAATTTTTCTTCAAGTTATTAAGTGATATGGGCATAAAAAATCACTTTATTAGAAAATTAAATGATAATCAAATGTTATGTAAGAAAGTTGAAATTTTAAAAATTGAAGTTGTTATTAGGAATATAGCGACAGGCTCAATTGTAAGAAGACTTGGAATAGAAAATGGTTTTGAATTTCAGGAACCATTAATTGAATTCTTCTATAAAGATGATAAATTGAATGACCCAATTTTATGTAAGGAGCATATAAAAATTTTAAAATTAGCAAATGATGAAGAAATAAAAACTATGGAAAATATAGCTTTCAAATCAAATGAAATTTTAAAATCATTTTTTGAAAAATTTAATTTAAAACTTGTAGATATAAAATTTGAATTTGGAAGATATAATAATGAAATCGTTTTAGCAGACGAAATTTCTCCTGATATTTTTAGAGTTTGGGATAATTTTGGAAATAGTTATGATAAAGATGTTTTTAGATTTGAAAAAGGAAATTTAATTGAAGCTTATAAAAGACTTGGAGAAATTATAGGAATTTTATGATAGGTATTGTTGTTTCTGAATTTAATAAAATTATTACTGAAAAATTATTAGAAGGAGCAAAAAAGGTTTTAGAAGAGAATCATTATAATTATGAAATTTATTTTGTAAATGGCTCATTTGAAATTCCTATTATGATAAAACTTTTAAGCAAAAAGAAGAAATTTGATGGATTTATTGCTATTGGATGTATCATAAAGGGAGAAACGGAACATTATAAATATATAGCAAAATCCGTTAGTTATGGAATTATGAAATTATCGCTTGAATTGGAAATTCCAATAACATTTTCTATATTAACAGTTGATAATTTAGAGCAAGCTTTAAATAGAGCAGGTGGAAAATTTGGAAATAAAGGAGAAGAATCAGCAAAAGCTCTTATTAAAATTCTAAAAAATCTATGAAGTTTTCTTTAATTATGGCAACTTATGGAAGGAGTAATGAAATAAGAAATTTTTTAATTTCTTTAAAAAATCAAACCTATAAAAACTTTGAACTTATCGTAATAGACCAAAATGAGGATGAAAAAGCATATAAAGTTATTAAAGAATTTGAAAATGATTTTGAAGTTAAGTGCTTTAAGGTTAATTTCAAAGGACTTTCAAAAGCAAGAAATTACGGAATGAATTACATTAGTGGAGATATTATTGCTTTTCCTGATGATGATTGTGAATACCCGAGCAATTTATTAGAGAATGTTAGGAGTTTTTTTGAAAAAAATTCTAGGTATCATATACTTTGTGTTTTTGCTATTGATAAGAATAACAATAAGGAATCATTAGGCAGATGGTTTAAAAGTTCAAAAAATATTTATATAACGAATTTTATGAGAGTTTGTCCTTCACCTTGCTTATTTATAAGAAATAATGAGAGATTTTATTTTGATGAAAATTTTGGCTTAAATTCTAAATATAAATCATCAGAAGAAATGGATTTAATTTTTAGACTATTAAAAAAAGGCTATAAAGGCTATTTTGAAAGAAATTTATTTATTTACCATCCGTATAAAGAAAATTCAAAAGAAAGAGCATATTATTATGGTATTGGAATGGGTGCCTTTTTCAGAAAACATTTAAAAAGTGATTTTAAATTATTATTTCCTTTTGTTGAAAATTTAATAATTAGACCAATAGGTGGAATGATTTTAAATGGAATAACTTTAAGAAAAGAAAAATTTTTTAAAAATTTATATGGTTTTATTGGAAGGTGGAAGGGATTTGTGAGTTATGATAATTGATACACTGATTGTAAATAGGAAAGTTTCAGGTATTGGCTCTTATACAATAAATTTATTAAAACATCTTAAAAAGTACATCCATTTTAAAGTTCTAACGCACTTACCAGAAATTTTTGGAAATAATTACGATTTTATTTTAGCACCAAGAATTTTAGAAAATAATCCTATTTTAAGGCATTTGTATTTACAAACAATTATCCTTAAAGAACCTATTTTTAGGACTTATCATTCAATTTCATTATTTAACAAAGGATTACAAATTATTACAATTCACGATATTCTACCTATTTTATTTCCACAAAGGTATAAAGAGCAATACTACTTTTTCAATTTCCTTTTAAAACCATTCATAAAAAAAATTGATTTCATCTTTACAGTTTCAAAAAAATCAAAGGAAGATATAATCAAATTCTTTAATGTTAATGAGGAGAAAGTAAAAGTTTTTTATCCTTCTTATGATGAAGAACTTTTTAAGCCAATTGAAAATTATGAAGAAGTTTTAAATTTTAAGAGGAAAATGAAATTGGATAATTATTTTTTAATAGTTGGGGCACAATTTAAACATAAAAATGTTGAAATAGCTATTAAAGTTATGAAATTTTTTAAGGATTTTAAACTTGTTATTGTCGGAACAAGAAAACCTTATGAAAATGAATTGAAAAAACTAATACATGAACTTAATCTTGAAGAAAGAATAATAATTTTTGATTATTTAGATGCGAAAAATTTAAAATTTCTATATTCAGGAAGTTTATTATTATTATTTCCTTCAAAATATGAAGGATTTGGAATACCCGTTCTTGAAGCTATGGCTATGGGTGTTCCTGTTATAGGAACGAAAGCTGTTGAAGAAGCAGGAGGAGATGCTATTGAATATGCAGATTTTGATGATATTGATAGTTGGAAGTTTGCTATTGAAAAGGTTTTAAATAAAAGAGAAAGTTATATTATTAAAGGATTTGAAAGAATTAAAAATTTCAGTTGGGATAAAACTGCTTATGAAATTTCAATGTTTTTCAAAAATAATGGAATTGTTTAATTAAATGTTAAGTCTTTGAATATCAATAACTTGTTAAAGTTTTAAGGAAAGAAGCTTTGTCTAATAATTATTGCTAAATGTTTGATTATCAATAACTTACAAAAATTTTAAAGAAATTATTGATTTATCGGGGGGATTTTAGGGGGGCGGAGCCCCCACAGCCGAAAAATGGGCATTTTAAAGGCGTAGCCTTTATTTCAGGGCGGGTGGGCAAAATAAGAAAAATAAATACTTTCAGAATTCTTAGACACAGCACAGGAAAGACATTTATAAACCTTAAAATTTTCAAACTTTGAGAATTTCTTATGTTTTAATTCCAGAAATTATTGAAGCAATAGAAAATAAAGACTTTAAGTCTTTAAAAGCATTAGTCCAAAATTTACACCCTTTTGATATTGCAGAAATTGTTGAAGATTTGGAACCTAATAAAGCGGTTCTTATATTAAGACTCTTAGATAGTGAAAAATGCTCTGATGTTTTAACTTATTTAGAAGGAGATAAATTGGAAGAGATTATTAAAAGCTTTTCTGATAAACAAATTTTGGAATTATTTGAAGAAATTGATGATGATGATAAAGTTGCTTTGTTTGAGGAATTACCACCATATCTTGTTCAAAGAATTATTTCAATTTTACCAAAAGAAGAGAAAGAAGTTGCTCTTAAATTGTTAAATTATCCTGAGAATTCTTGTGGTAGGATAATGAACACAGATTTTGTTTCAATAGAAGAAAATTTAAATATATTTCAAGCTATTGAAATTATTAAGAAAAGTGATGTTTCAGATGAGGCATTAGTTAGTATATTTGTTATAACGAAGGAAGGAAAACTAAAAGGTTATGTTAAAATTACAAAATTATTGAGAAGTGATTTTAACTTAACATTATCTGAAATTTGTGAAAGCATTGTTTCAGTTTCTGCCTATGATGACAAGGAAACTGCTGCAAAAATAATGAAAAACTACGATTTATTTGTCCTTCCAGTTGTAGATAAAGAAAGTAGAATGTTAGGCGTTATAACAATAGACGATATTGTTGATATTATTGAAGAAGAGGCAACAGAGGATATATATAGATTTGTAGGTTTAATTGACCCCGAAGCAAGATACTTTGATTTATCTTATAGAGAAAAAATTTTAAAAAGACTACCAGCAATTATTTTAATGGTTATACTTGGAAATATCTCAGGTTTTGTTTTAAATAGTTATGAAAAAATTATTTCACATCTAACAATTTTAACATTCTTTTTACCAAACCTGGCTAACACTACAGGAATAATTGGCTCACAAGCTTCCGCTTTCACAATAAGAGCAATTGCAACAGGAGAAATAGAAAGAAATTTAAGGGCTTTTTTAAAATTGTTTATTAAAGAATTTTCAACAATTTTAATCATTTCTATTATTATAGCATTGGGAATGTTTATAATAGCATTATTCAGAGGAAATTTTTTTATAAAGCTTGCAATAGTTGTAAGTTTAACTTCTATTGTTTCATCAATAATAGCTAATACTTTCGGTTTTTTAACACCACTAATTTTAAGAAAAATGAATATAGACCCTGCTGGAACCGATATTCCCTTAATTACAACAATTGGGGACGCTCTAACTTACATTACATATTTTACACTTGCCAAAATTATTTTATTTTAGTGGGCAGTGGAAGGGCTAAGACTTAGGTTACTTTACTAACTTTTTCAATTCACTTGAAGCTTTGAAAGCTGGAACTTTTCTTGCTGGAATAGTTATTGTTTGACCAGTTTTAGGATTTTTACCTTTTCTTTGATTTCTTTTTCTAACTTCAAATGTTCCAAAACCAATTAATCTAACTCTTTGACCTTTTGCAAGAGCATCCTTTATTGCTGAAAATACAGCATCAACAGCAGCTTTTGCATCTTTCTTGGTTATCCCTGATCTTTTTGCTACCTCGTTTATAAGTTGTGCCTTGTTCATAGCTCACACCTCCTTTTTAGGTTTTTTTCTTTTCCTTTTCCCTTCCACTGCCCTGACATCCAGTGTGAAAATTTTAAAGCATCAAATTTTAAAATGTCAAGTCATTTTTAACTTTAAATATACCCCCTATAAATTTTTTTGATTTTAAAGATTTAAGTAATAAAATGACAAATTATTTTTAATTTATTTGTTCGTAACTATATTATAATTACAATCAAAAGGATTAGCTTTACAATACCAAAATTTTCTATAAAATAAAAATACAAAAACTAACCATTATAAGAAAATAAAAAATTTTTTATAATAAAAAATTTAAAATAGTTTTAAAATAAAATTTTATATAATTTGTCAATTTAATTCATTACTAATTTCGTAAAAAATAGTTATTTAAATAGTCAAATTAATTGTCAATAACTCATTAAAATTTTCTGAAATTGTGGGCGGGTGCTTTGTCCAGTAATTATTGCCTAAGTTATTGGTAGTCAAAAACCTATTAAAATTTTAATAAATTACTTGATTTATCAGGGGTTTTAATGGGGGGCGAAGCCCCCCGAAGCCGAAAAACGGGTATTTATAAGGCGAAGCCTTATTTTCAGGGTGGGTGGGGAAAATATAGAAATAATCATATTTTTAGAATTACTAGACAAAGCACGAAAGAAAAATTAAATGCCTTAAAATTTTCAACTTGTTTGAAATTTTAGTTTCAATAGCGAATTTTCAAAACTTCATAAATTATGAAATTTTTGCTGAATTTGATGATAGTTTGAACATAATAAAAGGTTATGAAACAATATATTATATTAACAACTCAAAAGATACATTAAAATATATTGAATTAAACCTTTATGCTAATGCTTTTAGACCAAATTCAAAGTACAATCAAGATATTAAAAATAAACTAAAAGTTAAAAAAACAGGGATAGATAGAGCAAAATCAAAAGATTGGGGCTATATTATAATTGATAGTTGTTCAGAAAAATTTGATACAAATGATATGCTAATGCGTGTCTATAAAACCATTTTACCTAAAGAAACGACAAAAATTTTTATAAAATTTACACTTAAAATTCCAAAACTATTTGATAGATTAGGTAAATCGGAAGAAGAATATGAAATTACACAATGGTATCCGAAGGTTGGTGTTTATGATGAAAGAGGATGGAGAACCTATGGTTATAGATATAATACGGAATTTTATGGAGATTACGCAAATTGGAAAGTTTCAATAAAAGTTAAGAAAGACTATATAGTAGGAGCAAGTGGTTATCTCATAGACTCAATAATAGATGATAATTTTAAAATTCTAACTTATAAGCTTGAAAGAGCACATGATTTTGCTTTTGTAATGAGCAAAAGATACAAAGTTGAATTAGTAAATTATGATAGTATAAAAATTTACATCTTGCACTATTCAAATGATAGTAATTTTATAAAGACAGCAAAATATCATTCAATAAATGCTTTAAAAATTTTTAGTAAAAAACTTTATCCTTATCCATATAAAACGCTTACAATTGTTGAAAGTCATTTAAGAGCAGGAGGTGGAATGGAATATCCAGCATTAGTTCTAATAACAAATCCAAAAGAATTTAAGAGTAGAAGATTTAGATTAATAAAAAATTCAAAAAATTATTACTTAGCAATTGTTATAGCTCACGAAATTGGCCATCAGTGGTTTTATGGAATTATAGGAAATGATGAAGCTTATGAAGCTTGGTTAGATGAAGGAATGAATAGTTACCTTGAAGATTATTACAATCATTTAGTTTTTAGTGATGAAAGTATTTACAATATATTTGGAATTTTTAAAAAAATTATGAAATTTTATTTAGGAAATTATGATTTTAGACTATTTAGTGATTATTTTGTTTATTTAGAGCCATACGATGAGCCAATGTTAGGAAAACCTGCTTGGGAAATGAAGAATTATTGGCAAGTTTATAATAGAGGAAAAAATTTAATGCTTGCCTTAGAAGATATTGTTGGAGATAGTTTGTTTGATGTAATTCTTAAAGAGTATTTTAAAAGGTTCGCTTTTAAACATCCAAGAAGTGAAGATTTTATAGAGTTAGCAGAGGAAATTTCAAATTTAGACTTAACAGCATTTAAAAATCAATGGTTATACGGTAAGGGACTACCAAATTATAGTGTTTATAAGACTATTAACAACAAATTCTTAATAAAAGGCACATATAAATATCCAATTTCTACAATTATTGACAATAATCTTTTAAAGCTAAAACCAGACACAATTGTTAATGGTAAAAAAATAATTATTGACCCATATAATAGAGTTCTTGAAAGTGATGAATGGGATAATACTTATCCTAGAAGATTTGAAATTAAACCATTTTTCAATATCCCCAAAATGGGTTATTATCAAATAAGTTATATTCCATTTATTTTCTATAATCCTTTTGATAATTATTTCTTTGGAATATATTTAAGAGGTTCTGAAAGTTATAAAAGACACTTTTTTAGTTATGGTGGAAATACGAAAGGTGATTTTTATTTAGGTTTTTGGGAAAATAACTTTTTATTTAATTTGAAGTTTGTAAAAAATATATTTAATTTAGATTTTGGTTTTAAAAATAAGTTCATTCAATTTCTTATTTTTAATGATTATATAAATGACCTTTCTTATCTTGATGGAAATTATTTTGAGAAAGCTAATGTTTGGGGAATTAAAATAAATGGATTTTATAAAAATTTAAAAGTTTTTTCAAAAATTTCAAAAGATTTTCAAAAATTCAATATAAATTACAATTTCAAAATTTCAAGAATGCTAAATCTGAAATTATCTTATTATCGTATATTTGGAAGTTATCCAATACACGAAAGAATTTACATTGATGGTGGATTTCTTTATCCAAGAGCATTTGAGATTCTACTGCCTTATAAAGGAAATTGGTTTTATTCAAAATATCTTGTTTTTAATGATGGAATATACTCAAGAAGAGGCGAAAATATATTTTCAGATGAATTTGTTCTTTCGGAAATTAAATTTAGTCTTTTTGGTCCTTTTGGAATTTATTCAACATTAGGATGGACGGGTAAAACTTATATAGATTATGGGATTTATTTGAAGTTATATAAATTTGAAATTAAATTTGTGAATTTTAATAGCTTTATAGTAAAATTAAATTGATGTGTCCGAAATTTATGAATTTTTAAGGAAATTCTTCTTTTATGAGTTCTAATTCATTTTTTAATTTTTCAATAATTGGATTTTCTTCCTTAATTAGCATTTCTATCTCTTTATAGTTATAGTTTAGTAGATTTAAAGCTTTCTTAATTTCATTAATATATTCTTTTGCAGATTGATAGGTGTAATCATTACTAAATATAAACTTGATTTTATTTTCCTCTTCAAGAATTTCAGATGATGATATTATACCAAGAGCAATTGGATTTTGCTTTTCAAAATAGTCTAAAAGTTTATCTTTGAGTGTTAAAGGCTTATCTTCTTTAACTTCATTTTCAGCTTTCTTATAGACGATATTATAGTTTTCTAATATATTCATTATTTGAATTGTTTTTGGCATAAGGCACATTCTTGAAATGAAAAATTCAAGCCATATTCTTGGTGTTATTGAATATCTAATTGAACTTTCCATTTCAAGAGCTAAATTTAAAATTAACATTAAATCTTCTTTTTTATAGTCTTTTCTTTTATTTTCCAAAACTTCTTTAAATACATTAAATAAAAATTCATTAAATTCCTTAATAAAATCTAAAATAGAAACATTTTTTTGTAGAATGTCATTTAAAATTGAAAGAGCCTTATTAATATTTCTTGAAAAAATTTCCTTTAATAAGTTTTCAAGTTTTTCCCTTTCAATAGAGCCAAGAACATCTAAAACATCCTTATATGTAATTTTTCCATCACAAAACATTCTCATTTGATCCAATAGAACAAGAGCATCTCTTAATGAACCTTCTGACCTTCTTGCTATTTCTTCTATTGCTTTTTCTTCAATTTCAATATTTTCAATTTTTATAATTTCATTCATTCTTTGAACAATTTCAAATGTTGATATAGGTTTAAAATCGTACCTTTGTAATCTTGAAATAACAGTTGGTGGAATTTTTTGGGGGTCAGTTGTAGCAAATATAAATACTACATGTTTTGGTGGTTCCTCAAGTGTTTTAAGAAGTGCGTTGAATGCTTCAATTGTAAGCATATGAACTTCATCAATTATATAGACTTTATATCTACCTCTAACAGGTAGAAATTTTACATTTTCTCTAATTTGTCTTACTTCATCTATTCCTCTATTACTTGCTCCATCAATTTCTATAACATCTATATGTCTTGAATTTTCAATATCTTTACAGGATGAACAAGTTCCGCAAGGATTTTCAATAATATCTTCATAACTTTCACAATTTAGGGCTTTTGCTAAAATTCTTGCTGTTGTAGTTTTTCCAACACCTCTTGGACCTGAAAATAAATATGCTTGTGATATTCGTTTTTCTTTAAGAGATCTTCTTAAAGCCTTAACAATATGCTCCTGTCCTATGTGTTCATTAAAATTTTTTGGTCTGTACTTCACTGCTAAACTCATTTTTAAAATTTTAAAGTTGATAGATTAAAGCTTCGTACTGTGTCCAATAATTCTGAAAATATAATCATTTCTTATTTTGCCCACCCACCCTAAAAATAAGCCTTCGGCTTATAAATACCCATTTTTAGGCTATGGGGGGCGGAGCCCCCCTCAAAACCCCCCGTAAAATATATAATTTTCTTAAAATTTTTATAAGTTATTGACAATCAATAACTTAACAACAATTATTGGACAATGCAAAAGCTTCGCCTTCCATAAAATCAATAGGTTTTAAGGTATTGTTTATTGAAAGTGTTCAGAATAATCTTCAAGAGGATATTTTTCTTTAAGCTCTCTTTCAAAGGAACTTATTAAATTTTGTAAGTTTTTTTGATATAATTGAGATTTAATAATTAATTTTTGACTTTCAAATTGACTTAGATCAGGCAGTTTTTCTTCTAACTTTTTATAAACAATAAAACCTAAATCATGTTCAAAAACATCAATGTCATTTATATTCTTTTCAAAAACCCTACTAAAAAACTGGTCTTTCTGATTAAATGGTAATCCTTGAATGTACATATCTGATGTTATTAAACCTGTTTCAAGGATAATAACTCTTGGGTCATTATTAAATAAGTTTCTTATTGAAATGGTGTCATTATTTTTTAGATATTCTTTAACTTTTTCAATAGAGCTTTTCAAAATTTCTTTCTTTTTCTTATTTATAAGCCTTGCTTCAATTATAGCTTTAACTTCATCGTAACTTTGATAACCTTCCTTTTTCTTATCAATTATTCCAAAAGCCACTAAAAAATTACCCATATCGTATATTCTTGAAAATTCACCAATTTTACCTTTTTCTAAGAATTTTCTTAATTCTTCATTTTCTCCAACAATAGGATAAAATTGTGAATTTATCGGAATATATATCGTTGTATCTATTCTAAAAGCTTTTAAATTTTTTGTTTTAATAGCATTTTTAATGCTATCAATAATTAATTTCTTCGTTTCTATTGAAGGTTTTATCTTAATGAGAATTTGGCTAAAATCAATAGTGTCTTTTTTCTTCTTATCAATTTTATAAATATAATATCCAAGAGGTGTTAATATAGGACCAATTATTTCATTTTCATTTGCTTTTAGAAAGCTATCCCTTATTTCAGGAAACAAATTATTAATTAAGAAATTCCTAACTTTCCCTGAATCATTCTTTGTTATTAAATCCTCTGAAAATAGAAATGCTAATTTATTAAAGTTTTCACCACTTTTAGCTTGTTCCTTTATACTTTCAATTTTATCTCTTGCTAAAATTGTATCATTATATGATGGAACTTTAAAGGCACGAATAACAATAAGTTTTACTCTTGAAGGTGCTTTAAATTCTTCTTTGTTTTTATTGTAGTAATTCTTTTTTTCTTCTTCTGAAATTTTAATAGTATCTGGAACTAATGATGCTGGAATGTTTGCATATAGAATTTTTACTTTTCTATTTCTATAAATAAACTCGAACTTTGCTTCTTCATCAGAAACATTTGACATAACTGCCAAATAGTATCTTACTATATCTCTTGGAATTTCAGTTTTTAACCTTTCTTCATAAAATTTAAAAAACGGAATTGACCTTTGGTCTCTAAGAAGCGAAATATATTTACCATAATCAAATTTACCATTTGTGTAAAAAATTGTATCATTTATAACTTCTGGTGGTGGGAATAAAACAATTGTTTTAACAATAGCATCTTTTGTGAGTGAAATTTTTAAATCTTCTAATAATAATCTCCATCTTATCCTATCAACTAATTCATCAAAAACTTTCTTTCTTAAATTTTCAATTTCATCGGCTGTTAGTTCTCTTCCTAATTTCCTTGTTGTATCATTTATTGCTTTTTCAAGTTCTAAATTAAATTCGTTATAAGTTAATTCATAGTTTCCAATTTTAGCAATAACTCCTCTTTCCCAAGGTTGATAGACTTTGTATCCTAATATATTAGCTCCAAGTTCAAGACCTATCCAACCTATGAATGCTAAAATAAGAATCCAAAGAACAAAAACTCCTATTCTTCTCATTGTTTGCATTATCATAAGTTTGAAAAGTTTAAAGCAATAATTATTTGCCTTTATGTTTTGTCTAAGAATTCTGAAATGTAGATTATTTCTATTCTTTGCCCGCCCACCCTATATTTAAGCCTTCGGCTTACAAATTCCCATATTTAGGCTAAGGGGGGCGAAGCCCCCCTATAATCCCCCATAAAATCAATAATTTCTTTAAAAATTTTATAAGTTATTGACTATCAATCACTTAACACCATTTACTAGACAAGGCATTAGATAATTGCTTTGTCTAGTAATTCTAAAATTATTCATTTTTCTATATTTTTCCCATCCACCCTGAAATTGAGCCTTTGGCTCTACTTATTTGCCCCCCTTAATTCCCCTCGAAAAATCAATAATTTCAGATCTTCTTGTTTCATTAAAAATCCATAAACCGATCCATGAATATTAGAGCTTCAAGAAAATTGCTTTTTCCTTAGTTTGGACTTCCATAATTTTAAAGTGCTTTAAACTTTTAAAAATTGAAAATTAAAACAATAGATATTCCATCGGTTGGTAAGAGATATGATATTACTACTGAAAGTAATTCAAAATTCGTTTTAATTGATTATTTTTCAGGTTTTAAAGAAATTTACATTTTAAAGGATAATCAAACAATTGGATCAATTAAGTTGAATAATGATGAAGCAAATCAACTTGCTATTTTACTTTCAAGAATGTTTTTAAAAGATTTTTTGGAAAAAAGAATAGATGTTATATTTCAAAGTTTAGCAATAGAAACAGTTAAAATTGAAGAAGATTTTAAAAGTATTAATAAAACTATTGAGGAAATAAAATTTAGAACATTTACGCAGACTTACATTATTGCTATTATAAGGAATGAAAAACCAATAGTAATGCCACAACCATCAGAAAAAATTTTAGAAAATGATATTTTAGTTTTGCTTGGAAATATTGAAGATATTGAAAAAGCTAAAATTTATTTAAGAAATCTAAAACAATAATTTTAAGATGTCTTATCTAGCAATTCTAAAACCAAGCAATTATTTTTATTTTTTCTCAATAGGAGCTAATAGAATATAAGGAGTTTTTGGTTCTTTATCAGGAGGAACATACCAAGTCTTTGACAAAATAGAGTCTCCTTTCGGACCAAGTGATTTTATAAATCTATACATAGCTCTTAAATCCTTATCTGATATTTGATGATAATTGTGCCAAGGCATGGGTGGTCTTTCCTTTCTTGTTCTAAACATATTTACCCATTCGTCTTCAGTTATTGTATTAACTAAAATTCTTAGATTTGAAGGATAAGTTGTTCCCCAAGGTCCTCTATATCCAATTTTATTACCAACTAACCATTCACTTTCAGGAAGTTTTCCTCCCGATATATCCCAACCAGGTGTATGACAATCATTACAACCACCTATAAGGATAAGATATTTCCCTGCTTCCTCCGGCGTTTTAGATTTTACATATATTACGCTATCTTCAACAGTTTCTTTCTCTTTTTCTAATTTTTCTTTTTCACAAGCAATCAAAAAGTTCAAAAATAAACAGAGTATAGAAAGTCTCATAGGTAAAATTTTAAAGGACAAAAATCTAGTAATTCTAAAAATATAATTATTTCTATATTTAAGCCTTTGGCTTAAACTTCGCCCCCCTTAATCCCCCCATTATTTCAAGTATTTCAATGAATTTTTTATAAGTGATTGATTATCAATTATTAGACAAAGCATCATTTTGTGCCTTCCTATTTTGTGCTTATCTAATAATTCTGAAAGTATCTGTGAAAATTCCCATTTTAAGGCTTTGCCTTGAACTTATAGCTTAAATTTTTATTAGGGTAAGGACAGAATTTATATATTGGGCAAATAGAACATTTTGGTTTGTAAGAGCAAATAGCTTGGCCGAATGCAACAAGATATAAATTAACATCTCTCCATAAATGTTTAGGAATAACTTTATATAATTCTTTTTCAGTTTGTAAGGTATTTTTAGTTTTTACCCAACCTAATCTATTTGATATTCTGTGAACATGAACATCAACAGCTATCAAATCTTTTTTATAAACATTTGACAAGAAAACATTAGCAACTTTTCTTCCAACACCTGGAAGATTAATTATTTCTTCGTAGTTATTTGGAATTTTACCTTTATATTTTTCAAGAATGATTTTAGAAATTTCTTTGATGTATTTTACTTTTCTTTTATAGAATGATATTGGCTTTAATAGTTTTTCAAGTTCTTCATCAGTTAAAGCTAAAATTTTCTCGGGACTATCAGCAATTTCAAACAATTTTTTTGAGATTTCAGAAGTAATACTATCTTTGGTTTGAGTTGATAAAACTGCCATTATTAAGCTCTTGAATGGTTCGTTATTATGAACTTTAATCATCTTTTTAACTGTTGCTTTATCTTCTGGCCAATTTTCAAATTCATTTTTCAATATATTCAGAATTTCTTCAACATTCATTATGGATAAATTTTTGGTTTTATATTTTCCAATATATTAATTTGATTATTGTTCTTCGTTGTTTTGGAGGTTAATAGAAATTCGGAGCTTAAAAATTCAACAACTTCATCTGGTAATTTTCTATCTATTGAGGAAAAATCTTTTATCAAGTTTTCAACAGTGTGGGTATAAGTTTGTCCTTCAATAAAATCTTTACTTTCTAAAATGTAAATTAAAAATTCTAAATTGTTAATTGGTCCTAAATATATTGTTTCTTTAAGAGCTTGAATAAGCCTTTTTCTTGCTATTTCTCTATTTTCTCCATAGGAAATAAATTTTGCAATCATTGGGTCATAAAATGGACTGATTTCATTACCTGAGATATATCCATAATCTATCCTTACATTAGGTATTATTGGATATTCAATATATTCAATTTTTCCTGTTTGAGGAAAGAAATTGTTTAATGGATCTTCTGCGTATAATCTTGCCTCAATTGAATGTCCTCTAAATTTAATATCTTCTTGATTTATGTTTAGTTTTTGACCTTCCGAGATTAAAATTTGAAGAGCTATTAGATCATAACCACTAATCATTTCACTTACAGGATGTTCAACCTGTATTCTTGAATTTACTTCAAGAAAATAAAATTCCCCATTTGAATATAAGAACTCAACCGTTCCTGCATTTGTGTAATTTGAATATTTTATAATTTTTTTAGCATAGTCATATAATTTTTTTCTTTCATCATCATTCAAAGCCGGACTTAAAGCTTCTTCAATAATTTTTTGTTGTCTTCTTTGAATTGAACATTCTCTTTCTCCAAAAACCAAAATATTTCCATAATTATCAGCAATAATTTGAACTTCAATATGTCTTGCAGGATAAATATATTTTTCTACAATTATTCTATCATCAGAAAAATTGTTTAGAGCTTCTCTTTGGGCAGAAAGAATAATTTCATCTAAATTTTCAAAGCTGGTTATTTTTTTCATTCCTTTACCACCACCACCTGCTGATGCTTTTAATAGAACAGGAAGACCAATTTTTTGAATATAATTTTTAATTTCATTTAAATCTCTTAAATCAAGAGAACTTTCAGCAATAGGAATTCCTAATTCTTTTGCTAATTTCTTAGCATTGGCTTTATCTCCCAATAATTCTATTGCTTTATAGTTTGGCCCTATAAATTTAATTCCATTTTCCTCTACAATTTTTGCAAATTTGCTATTTTCAGCTAAAAAACCATATCCTGGGTGGATAGCATCAACGTTGAATTTTTTAGCAACATCAATAATTTTTTCTATATTTAGATATTCTAATGGTTCTTTTATATTTTCAGAATAATCTGCATATTTAACGAAAGGTAAATTTTTGTCAATATCAGAATATATTACAACACTTTCTATTCCAAAAACCTTAAGCGTTCTAATGATTCTTAAAGCAATTTCACCTCTATTCGCTACTAAAACTCTTTTAAACACTACTCAATATTTGCTCTTGGTCTTGGTGCTTGACGAGTTATTGTTTCTTGTTTTTGTTGAACTTTTTGAGCTTGCTTTAATGTTTCAAGTTTATCAATTTTAACAAGTTTATATATTGTCTCTTCAATTAATAAGTAATAATCATCACCATATCTAAAAACAGGATAATCACCTACCCACTCACCGTCTCTTTTTAGTTTTATTATGTCAGTTTCTTCAACCTTGAAACCTCTTTGCCTTGCCAAAATTTCAGTAGCAATAATTGAAATTATATCAGGATTTTGACTTACATAATCAAGAAGTTCAGATGGAATTTTTATATCACTTATACCTAATTCACCTGCTGCTAGTAAAGCGAGTTCTTTTTTTGAAAGTTTTGATAATTCGTCATATAATTTATCCCGCATAATGAAAATTTTAAAGGATAAAAATTTTATTTTTGTGCTGTGTCCAAAAATTCTGGAATTATTTATTTTTCAAAAGCCTTCGGCTTTAAAGTACCCATTTTTTGCTTTGGGGGGCAGAGCCCCCCTAATAATCCCCCCATAAAATCTATAATTTCCTCAAAGCTTTTATAAATTATTGATTATCAATCGCTTAACAATAATTATTGGACAAAGCAAAATTTTTATGCTGTGTCTAGTAATTCTGAAATGTAGATTATTTCTTATTTTGCCCGCCCTCCCTGAAAATAAGGCGGAGCCTTATAAACGCCCATTTTTCGGCAGAGGGGGGGCTTTGCCCCCATAAAATCAATAGTTTTATTGAAATTTTCGTAAGTCATTGATAATCAAGCATTTAGCAATAATTACTGGACAAAGCATTATTTTTGTGCATTTTTTGCCTTAATTTCAGCGTTTTTCCCACCCGCCTTGGAATAAAGGCTGAGACTTTATAATGCCCTCTTTATTAAGTTTTTCTTATGCTTTAAAATTTCAAGCTCAAAAGAATTCCTTATATTAGAATTTTTCTTTTTATGCTTTATAATTTTCGCACTTGCTGATGAGACCGTAGCTCAAGATGGTAGAGCGGCGGATTCCAAATCCGCAGGTTGGGGGTTCAAGTCCCTCCGGTCTCGCTTATGCGTATTGTGATAGCCTTAGAGTGTAAGGTTTGTGGCAGGAGGAACTACAAAACAACAAAAAACAGGGATAAGAAAGAAAAATTAAGTTTGATGAAGTATTGTAAGTGGTGTAAGAAACATACTGAACACAACGAGAAAAAGGTTTAAAAGTATGAATAAGTTCTTATCAACATTAAAAAGTTTTCCTAAGTTTATATCTGAGTCTATTGAAGAGACGAAGAAATTAACATTTCCAACGAAAGAATCAATAATTGCTGGAACTTCTGCTGTTTTTATCGTTTCAATAATTCTTTCAATTTATATATTTTTAATTGATTTTATTGTTTCGCAAATTATAGCATATATTATAAAAGTTTTTGGAGGATGATTTTATGGAAAAGAAAGAAAAAGTTTGGATTGTTTTTTATACAAGAGCAGGCAGAGAAAAGAAGGCAGAGCAAATTATAAAAGGTCTTATTGAAAATATGGACTTAAAAGACAGAATAAGTAGAGTTTTAGTTCCTTCTAAATTAATGGAAAAAGTTAGAAATATCAAAAATAGCATAAGGAGAGTTTCCTTTGAAAAACCTATATATAAAGGTTATATTTTCGTTGAGATGGAAGAAGATCCTGACCTTGTTGATTTAATATCAAAGGCTGCAGGAATAAAAGCTTTACTTAAAAAAGAAGAGGAAAAGAGTGAGAAGGGTCCTGGAAACATTGTTAGGTGGACATTTTTAAAGCTTTCAAAAGATGAAATAGATTATATAGAAAAAATCGTTGAGTTAGAAAATAGAAAAAAGGAAGAAAAAACACCATTCCTTAAAGGTCAAAAGGTCAGGATTGTTGCAGGTCCTATGAAGGACATGCAGGGTGAAGTTATAGATGTTAATAAAGAGAAAGGTAAATTAAAAGTTAAAGTTGAGATATTTGGTAGGCCAAGTGAAGTTGAAGTAGATTTTATACAAGTTGAAAGTCTAACATAAAGAAGGAGGTTTATATGGCTGCTAAAAAGGAAGTTGTTGCTAAGGTGAAATTACAATTACCTGCTGGTCAGGCTACGCCTGCTCCTCCTGTTGGTCCTGCACTTGGACAGCATGGTGTTAATATAATGGATTTTGTTAAAAAGTTTAACGATGCAACAAGAGATAAAATGGGAATGATTTTACCTGTTGAGATAACAATATATAAAGACAGAACTTATGAATTTGTTGTAAAAACGCCACCTGCTTCATTTTTAATTAAAAAAGCAGCGGGAATTGAAGTTGGAGCACATAGACCTGGTCATGAGGTTGTTGGTAAAATAACAAGAAAACAACTAAGGGAGATAGCTCAAATTAAACTTCCTGATCTAAATACGGATAATATAGAGGCTGCTATGAGAATTATAGAAGGAACTGCAAGAAACATGGGTATTCAGATTGTGGAGGATTAAAGCATGGCTAAGCATGGGAAAAGATACTTAGAATTGCTTAAAAAGTTTGATCTGACGAAAGAGTATCCACTAAAAGAAGCTGTTGAAATCGTTAAAAATTTAAAAAGTGCAAAATTTGATGAGACTGTTGAATTATCAATAAAAACAAATCTTGACCCTACTAAGGCTGATCAAATTTTAAGAGGTGCTGTTGTTCTTCCATACGGTAGAGGTAAAACAGTTAGGGTTCTGGTTATTGTTAGGGATCCTGAAAAGGAAAAGGAAGCAAAAGAAGCAGGAGCTGATTATGTTGGGTATAATGAGTATTTGGAGAAGATAAAAGAAGGTTGGCTTGATTTTGATGCTATTGTTGCCACACCAGATGTAATGCCCGAACTTGGAAAACTTGGTAAGATATTAGGACCGAGAGGTCTTATGCCTTCTCCAAAAACGGGAACTGTCACAAATGAAATAAAGCAAGTGGTTAGCGAGTTAAAGAAAGGAAGAATAGAATACAAACTTGACAAAAGTGGAAATTTACACTTGCCCGTTGGTAAATCTTCTTTTCCATCAGAATATATTTATGAAAATGTTTTAGCTGTTTTTGATGAAATTTTAAAAAATAAGCCTTCTGGTGCTAAGGGTTCATTTATAAAGTCTGCTTATCTTTCATTAACTATGAGTCCATCTGTAAAGCTATCTTTGAATGATATTTATAAGTTAGTAAGGGAGAGAGCAAAATGATAAGTCCTTCAAAACAAAAGAAAATTGATATTGTTAATGAAGCCAAAAATTTAATTTTAAATTCAAAGGGATTTTATATTATAGACTATAAAGGTTGGAATGTCGCAGAAATAAATACACTTAGAAGAAAGTTAAGGGAAAAACAAGCACAAATGAAAGTTATTAAAAATACTTTATTTACTATTGCTCTAAAAGATTTGAATATAAATGTTTTTGAAAAGTTTGAAGGAACTAATGCTTTTGTTTTTATAAGGGGGGATGAGGTTGAACCGTTAAAAGTTATTTCTGAATTTATAAAAGAGACTAATAAAGGGTCTTTAAAAATTGGTTATATAAATGGTGTAAAGTACGATTCTAATCAACTTGAAGTTCTTTCAAAATTACCACCTATAAGTGAGCTTAGAGCAAAAGTTATAGGGACAATAAATGCTCCAATTTATAGCTTAGTATATAGCTTGAAAGCTCTATTAATTAATTTAGTGCTTGTTTTAAATCAAATAAAAAGCAAGAAGGAGGAATAGCGCATGGCTAAATTAACTGTTGAGCAGATCGTTGAGGCTATTGAAAGCCTCAGTGTGATTGAACTTGCTGATCTTGTAAAAGCTCTTGAACAAAAATTTGGGGTATCTGCTGCTGTTCCCGTAGCAACTGCTGTTGTTCAAGGAACAAGTTCAGCCACCTCTGCACCTGTTGAAGAGAAAACAACATTTGATGTAATACTTGCAGATGCAGGAGATAAAAAAATTCAAGTTCTAAAAGTTGTTAGAGAAATAACAGGTTTGGGATTAGCTGAAGCTAAGGCTTTACTTGAAAGCTTACCCAAACCTATCAAGGAAGGTGTTTCAAAACAAGAAGCAGAGGAAATAAAGAAAAAACTTGAAGAAGCAGGTGCTAAGGTGGAACTAAAATAAACAAAGCCCCTCATGTTGGGGGGCTAAAAACACAAATGGAGGTTAATCTCTATGATTCAAAGAATTGGTTATAAAAAAGAACGTTTTGAAATGCCTGATCTTTTAAATATTCAGCTTGAATCTTATAAAAATTTTTTATATGAAGGTTTAGGTGCTTTATTTAAAGAAGTTTTTCCTATCGTTGATTTACAAGAAAGGTACATTATTGAATATAAGGGTTATAAAGTTGGTGAGCCAAGGCACACGCCTGAAGAGTGCTTACAAAAAAATTTAACATATTCTATACCTATATTTGTTCGTATGAATCTTAAAAAAATTAGACCACAAACAAAAACTATTGAATATGAAAAAGAGCAGGAGATTTATTTTGCTGATATTCCATATATGACAGAAAAAGGAACATTTATAATAAATGGTGTTGAAAGAGTTGTCTTAAATCAGATTCATAGATCTCCCGGCGTTTATTTTATGATTCAAGAAAAGGAAACAGAAGTATATACAGCACTTTTAGTTCCTTATAGAGGTCCGTGGATTAGTTTTACTATTGATGGTTCAAAAGTTATAACAATGACTGTTTCTAAAAGAAGAAAAATTCCTATTACAAGATTTCTTAGAGTTTTAGGTTATGAAGATTATAGAGATATTATAAAAGAATTTTTACATCCAGAGGAGCTTGATATTGATGATGAAAAATTATTGATGGGAAAATATGTTTTAATTGATGATGCTGTTAGTTCGGAAACAGGTGAAGTAATTTTCAAAGTTCAAACTGAAACAGGGGAATTTAATAGAAGAGAAGTTACAGAAAAATTCATTCAAGATATGAAAAAAGATGGTGTTAAAATACTAAGGGTTGTTAGCTTACAGGACCCCGCAGCAGAGGCATTTATAACAACTTTTAGACAAGATAGGATTAAAGATGTTAATAAATCATTAGCTAATATATATAGGGTTTTAAGATATACACCTCCCAAAAGCACACAAGATGCAAGGGATTTTGTTGAGAAATTTTTCTTTTCAGGAGAAAAACTTTATCTTGGGGAGGTGGGGAGATATAAGCTTAATCTAAGATTAAAGCATGAAGAATTTGGATTTAATAAACCATCTGAAAATGAATACAGATTAACAAAAGAAGATGTTATTGTTATTATTAAAAGACTAATTAATTTATATAGAGGTGATGAGCCAGAGGATGATGTAGATGATATTTCAAATCGTAGAGTTAGAACTGTTGGAGAAAGATTGTATGAGCATTTTAGAACTTCTTTGATTAGAGCTTCAAGGGCAATAAAGGAAAAAATGCTTACAGAAATGGAAGATTTAACGCCTAAAAAGTTATTTAATCCAAAATTATTAACTGCTTCATTTGCAAACTTCTTTACAACTGATACACTTTCGCAATTTTTAGACCAAACGAATCCATTATCAGAATTAACTCATAAAAGAAGGATTTCTGCCCTAGGTAAAGGGGGTCTTTCAAGAGAAAATGCAGGTATTGAAGTTAGAGATGTTCATCCTTCACACTATGGAAGAATTTGTCCAATTGAAACACCTGAAGGTCAAAATATTGGATTAGTTATGTCATTAACAACATATGCGAAAGTAGATGATTTTGGATTTATTAGAACACCTTTAAGAAAAGTTAAAAATGGAACATTAACTGATGAAATTGTATATGTACCGCCGTATGAAGAGTACGAATATAAAATAGCAGGTGGCGATATTAGAGTAGATGAAAATGGAAAAATTTTAGAAAAACGAATTTTAGTAAGACATAGAAGAACATATAAAATTGTTTCAGCTAAGGAAGTTGATTTTGTTGATGTTTCTCCAAGACAACTTGTTTCTCCTTCTTCATCTCTAATTCCATTTTTGGAACATGATGATGCTAACAGAGCACTTATGGGTTCAAATATGCAAAGACAAGCTGTTCCTTTACTATTGCCTGAGCCACCAATTGTTGGAACAGGCATGGAACAAAAAATAGCAAGGGATTCTGGAACACTTATATTAGCAAAAAGAGATGGAACTGTGACTTATGTTGATGCTTATAAGGTTATCGTTATTCCAGATGATAAGGAAAAGGATTTCTTTGGCATTGATGAGTATAAACTTACAAAGTTTCAAAGATCAAATCAGGGAACAATAATTCATCATGTTCCTGTTGTTAGAGTTGGTCAAAAAGTTAAGAAAGGTGATATTATTGCAGAAATGGTGGCAGTTAAAGATGGTGAATTATCACTTGGAAAGAATTTATTAGTTGCTTTTGTTCCTTGGTACGGTTATAATTTTGAAGATGCTATTGTTGTTTCTGAAAGATTTTGGAAAGATGATATATTTACATCAATTCATATAGATGATTATGAAGTTGAAGTTAGAGAAACAAAGGCAGGTCCAGAAGAGATAACAAGAGACCTTCCTAATGAAAGTGAAGAAGCTTTAAGAAATCTTGATGAGTTCGGAATTGTTAGGGTTGGAACAGAAGTTAAACCTGATGATATCCTTGTTGGTAAAATATCTCCTGAAGGTGAGAAAGAATTAACACCAGAGGAAAGGCTTCTTCAAGCTATATTTGGAGAGAAACTGAAAAGTGCAAGGAACGTGTCAAGAAAAGTCCCACCAGGGGTTAGTGGAACAGTTATAAAAACGATTATTCTTACAAAGTACTCTGAAAATCGTCTTAGTAAGGAAATTTTACAAGAAAGATTGAATGAAGTTGAAAGGAATTATAAGGAAAACTTACAAAGGGTTAGAAATAGACTTCTTGAACTTTTAGAAGATACATTGAAAAATGTTGAATTCAAAGAGGATATTAAAAACAAATATGGTGAAATTATTTTCAAGGCTGGTGAGAAATTTTCAAAAGAAAAAGTTAAAAATCCTTTTGAAATTGAATGGAATGAAAGTTTTGTGGATGATAGTAAAATTATTAAGAAAATAAAACGATTTTATGAACAAGCAGAAAAAATTATAAGTTCTATTGAGGAAAAGTATAAAATTGATAGTGAATTAGTTAAGAAAGGAGATGATTTGCCAGCAGGTGTGATACAACTAATAAAAGTTTATATTGCTCAAAGAAGAAGATTTGTTGTTGGTGATAAGATGGCAGGAAGGCATGGAAATAAAGGTGTTGTTTCAATAATAGCACCTATTGAGGATATGCCGTTTTTAGATGATGGGACACCGGTAGATGTTGTTCTTAATCCCCTTGGTGTTCCTTCAAGAATGAATGTTGGTCAGATATTAGAAACATTATTAGGTTGGGCTGGTGTTGAACTGACTAAAAAATTAAGGAATTTACTAAAACAAAATAAAGATGTTTCTGAAATAAGGAAATTTCTATTAGATATTTACAAGCCCCATAAAGATAAAGAATTTATTGAGTTTTTAAGAAATGCCAAAGATTCCGAAATTATTGCTTATGCAAGAGAACTTGCTGAAAAAGGAATAAGATATGCATGTCCAGTATTTGAAGGACTTACTTTGGAAGAAGTTAAAGAACAGTTGAAGTTAGCAGGTTTGCCTGAAGATGGTAAAGTTAGATTAAGAGATGGTAGAACAGGTGAGTACTTTGATTATCCTGTTACAGTTGGCTATATGTACTTAATGAAACTTATTCATATGGTTGAAGATAAAATTCATGCAAGAAGTATTGGTAAGTATTCACTTATTACTCAACAACCACTTGGTGGAAGGGCACACTTTGGTGGTCAAAGGTTTGGAGAAATGGAAGTTTGGGCTGCTGAGGCACATGGTGCTGCTTATGCACTTCAAGAATTATTAACAGTTAAAAGTGATGATGTAATTGGTAGAAATCTCTTGTATAGGTCAATTATAAGAAATAATTTACCACCAGAACCTGCTATGCCTGAATCCTTTAATGTTTTAGTTAAAAAGCTTAGAGGACTTTGCTTAGATGTTCAAGTTAAAACTGAAAAGGAGAGGAAATCATGAAGGAGAGATTTAGAGAAGATGTTTTAACAAGAGTGTCACCGAAAAAAATAAAATCTATCGTTATAAAATTGGCTGATCCAGAAACGATAATGAGTTGGTCTTATGCAGAGATGAAGGGTAGGGAAAGGCGTGAATTTGGTCTTGGTGAAGTTATTAAAGGTGAAACAATAAATTATAGGACATTAAAACCAGAGCCAGGGGGTTTATTCTGTGAAAGGATTTTTGGTCCTGTAAAGGATTATGAATGCTCTTGTGGAAAATATAAAGGTAAGAAGTATGCGGGTGTTATATGTGATAGATGTGGTGTAGAAGTAACTGATTCAAGAGTAAGAAGAGAGAGAATGGGTTATGTTAAATTGGCTGTTCCAGTAGCTCATATTTGGTTTTATAAAATTCCACCTTCAATTATGGGTGTTCTTCTTGATATATCTAGGCAAAATCTTGAAGATGTTTTATATTATGGTTCATATGTTGTTTTAGATCCAGGAAAAGTTCCAAATCTCAAAAAGGGTGAAGTTATTTCAATAAATAAGTATCAAGAGTTAGTTAAAGAGTTTGGTGAAAAAGCTTTTAGGGCTGGGATGGGAGCACCTGCTATTAAAGAATTATTGGAAGAATTTTCTCAACCTGTTGAAAAAGGTAGCAAAACAACGAAATTAGAAAAACTATATGATGAGTTATCTTATAAATTAAAAATAGAAAGGTCAGTAATAGTAAGAAAGAAAATTTTACAAAAATTAAGAATTGTTAAAGCTTTTGTTGAGTCAGGCGTCAAACCACATTGGATGATATTAGAAGTTCTTCCTATTATTCCCCCTGATCTTAGACCAATTGTAGCATTAGAAGGTGGTAGATTTGGTTCAAGTGATATTAACGATCTTTATAAAAGAGTAATTTATAGAAATAACAGATTAAAGCAATTTTTGTCAGATATTCCTACACCAGAACCAATACTTATAAACGATAAGCGTATGCTACAAGAAGCAGTAGATGCAGTATTAGATAATTCAAGAAGAAAGAAACCGGTTTTGGGAAGAGGAAATAGAAAATTGAAATCGCTTTCTGATGATATAAGAGGCAAAAAGGGTCTTTTAAGGAGAAATTTACTTGGTAAGAGGGTTGATTATTCAGCGAGAAGTGTTATTGTTGTTGGTCCAGAATTAAAGATGCATCAAGTTGGTGTTCCAAAGGAAATAGCTGTTGAACTTTGGAGACCATTTATAGAAAAGAAATTGGAAGAACTTGGACTTGCTGAAAATATAAGAGGAACGAGAAAATTACTTAGAAGAAGAACCAAGGAAGTTTGGGAGATACTTGAAGAGGTTTCAAGGAATCACCCTGTTTGGTTAAATAGAGCTCCTACATTACATAGACCATCTATCCAAGCATTTGAACCTGTAATTGTTGAAGGTAAAGCTATCAGATTACATCCACTTGTTTGTGCAGCATATAATGCAGATTTTGATGGGGACCAAATGGCTATATTCTTGCCTTTATCGCCGGAGGCTCAACTTGAAAGCTATATGTTATTATTATCAGTTCATAATATTCTTTCACCTGCCCATGGCAAACCGCTAGCTAGTGCAAGTCAAGATATGGTAATTGGTATAAATTACTTAACAAAAGTTAAGCCTAATGCTAAGGGTGAAGGAAAAGTTTTCTATTCAATAGATGAAGCAATAAAAGCATACGAAAATAATATCATTGAATTACATGCGTTAATAAAAGTTCCTATATCAAAACAAGAACCTCTTTCTAATATCCCACCTGTGGAATTTGTTGAAACGACAGTTGGAAGAATTCTATTTAATAGTATATTGCCTTCTGAATACAGGAAAAAATATGGTTTTATAAATAAGGAACTTAAAAAAGGAGATATATCTGATATTGTTTATAAGTGTCATAGATTACTTGGTGAATGGGCAACTGCTGAATTTCTTGATAATATGAAGGATTTAGGATTTAAGTATGCTACCAAGTCTGGAACAACATTCGGTATAGATGACATCATTATTCCTGAAAAGAAGTACGAAATTATTGAATCTGCATTTAAGGAACTTGATAAAATAAATAGAAGACTTGAAAAAGGTGAAATATCAAGAGCTGAACACTATCAACAAGTTGTTGATTTATGGCAGATAACAACAGAAAAAGTCAAACGCGAATTAGAAAATGCACTTGAAAAAGATAAAAATGGATTTAATCCTATTTATATGATGGTATATTCAGGAGCAAGAGGAAATATAACTCAAACAATGCAACTTTCAGCTATGAGAGGATTAATGGCAAGACCAAGTAGAAAAGGTGAAATTGGTGATTTAATTGAAATTCCTGTTATTTCTTCATTAAAAGAAGGATTAAAAATGATGGAATACTTTATATCTACGCATGGTGCAAGAAAAGGTCAATCCGACACTGCTCTTAAAACTGCTGATGCTGGTTATTTAACAAGAAGGCTTGTAGATGTTGCCCAAGATGTTATTGTTACAATTGAAGATTGTGGAACAGTAAGAGGTAGAACAATAAGGGGTCCAAAAATTGCCTCTAAAATTTTAGGAAGAATTGCTCTTGATGATATTTACAATCCAAACAATAATGAAATTATTGTAAAAGCTGGTGAAGAAATAGATGAAGAAAAAGCTGAATTAATAGAAAAGCTTGGAATAGAAGAGGTTCCTGTTCGTTCTGTTTTGTATTGTGAGGCAGAATATGGTGTTTGTGCTAAATGTTATGGTAGAAATTTAGCGACAGGTAAAATTGTTGATATTGGAGAGGCGGTTGGTATTATAGCTGCTCAGTCAATTGGAGAACCGGGAACTCAATTAACATTAAGAACATTCCACACGGGTGGTGTTGCTGAAAAGATAGCTGAAAAGAATTATCATGAATCACCTTTTGATGGTAAGGTTGAATATATTGGAATAAATGTCCTTCAAACGGATGATAAAAAAATTGTAATTAGTAAAAAAGGAAAAATTAAAGTAATATCAAAAGATAATAGAGAAAAAGTCTTTGATGTTCCTTATGGAAGTGAGATTTTCGTTGATGATAACTCATTTGTGAAACAAGGGGAGAAACTTGTTGAATGGGAACCATATTCTCTTCCAATAATTATCACTAAGGAAGGTGTTCTTGAATTTTATGATGTTGAAGAAGGATTTACATTGAAAGAAGAAAAACAAGAAGGAAAAGTTGAATATGTAATTGAAATAATAAGACAAAAGAGAGCATATCCAAGAATTGCTGTTAAAGATAAGAAAACTGGTCAGATTTTGGAAGAAATTTATCTTGTTGATCAAGCAAGACTTACCCAAAGAGCCTATGAATTATACAAACAATCAAAGCAAATTAAAAATTTCAGAGAGAGAGATGTTGTCAAACCTGGTGAAATAATAGCAAGATTACCTAAGATAACTGCTAAAACAAGGGATATAACCGGTGGATTACCTAAGGTTGAAGAGTTATTTGAAGCAAGAGTTCCAAGAAATAAAGCAATACTTTCAGAATTTGCTGGAACGATAGAGACTATTGAAATGGATTCTAAAAGAGGTAATTTTAGAATTAGAATTTTAAGTGATGATGGAAAATCAAAAGAATATGAAGTTCCATATGGTAAGTACTTACTTGTTAATGAAGGGGACCATGTTGAAGCTGGTGATCCTCTAACTGAGGGTGAATTAGATCCTCATGATTTACTAAAAATAAAAGGCAAAGACTATGTTCAAGAATACTTATTTGAAAAAATACAGGAAATTTACGGAACATCTGGTGTAGAAATCAATGATAAACATATTGAAATTATTGTAAGGCAAATGTTAAGAAAAGTTAAAATAGAAAGCTCTGGAAATACTAATTTATTTGAAGATGATATTGTGGATTATGTGAAAGTTAAAAAGGAAAATGAAAGGGTTCTTAAAGAAGGTGGTAAGCAAGCTACTTATACACCAATTCTTCTTGGAATAACAAGGGCAGCATTATCAACTGATTCATTTATATCAGCTGCTTCTTTCCAAGAAACTACAAAAATTTTAGCATTTGCAGCTATTGAAGCAAAGGAAGATGAACTTCGTGGATTGAAAGAAAATGTAATTATTGGTGGTTTAATACCTGCTGGCACAGGTAGAAGAGATTTGAGAGATATTAAATTAGCAGTTGAAGAAATGAAAGAGAAAGAAAAAGAAAGAGCCTAATGTTATTTACATTATTTTTATTAGGTGGGCGAATTTATAGCCCACCTGTTTATCTAATTTTACCTGATAGTGGAGATTTAAAAATTTTATCAGAAGAATTTTTAAAAGGATTTAGTTTTGCTATTAAAGATGAATTTGATTTTAATGTAATTGATGAAGACCCTGATACAAATGTGGAATTTTCAAAAATTTATGAAAATATCATTAGTAAAAATCCAAAAATTATAATTGGACCAATTTTAACAAAACATCAAAAAATTTCAGCAGAGATTTCTATGAGAAATAAAATTATTCAGATTTTACCAATAACTTATGATGTTTCACTTGGAACGTTTGGAAATTATGTTTATCCTTTTAATTTTAAAATTTATATGGAACTTCAAAAATTTCTTGAATTTTTAAGAGAAAACGGAGATACAAATTTTGTTTTATTTTATGAGAGTACAATAAATGGTCTTTCAATAAAGAAATTTTTAGATAGTTATTATTCTGTTCCTACAATACTTGTAAAAAATGGTAAAATTTCAAAGATTGAAGCTTCTGAAATTATAAATGATATAAAAGGTTATAATTCAGTCTTGTTTTCTGATAATGGTTTAAATTCAATCAATTTATATTTAGCATTAAGGTCATTAGGTTATAAAAAGAATGTTTATGTTTTTGATAATTGGCTTAAAGAGGATGTTCTTAATAAAATTATTGGTATGACCGAAAAATTATATGCTATAACACTTCAAAATATAACTTATTCAAGCTACCTTTTGAAACTTGATAGAAAATTTAAATTTATTGAAGATTATAAGAAGTTTTATAATTCTGAGCCATCAATGGCAGCACTTATTGGTTATGATACTGGTTTCCTTGTAAAACTTGCCCTAAAATCAAATGATATTAAAGAATTTTTATTGAAATTCGGTATTTTAAATGGGATAAGTGATGACTATCTTATTTCAAAAAATCCATCGTACATTAAAATTTTAAAACTTACAGATAGGGGATTTGAGGAGGTTAAATAATGAAATTTTGGATTGCTTTTCTTTTATCTCTATTACTTCAATTGATAGCGCTTATTCTTACACTTTATGGAGATACTATTATTACTCCAATTCTATTTTTTGTCTCATTATTTGTAATTTCAATTTGGGGGATTGTTAATTATAATGATTAAGGCACAATTAAGTTTATATATTTTTAATTATAATGGAGATAGAGGAGAAATTATCAGAGAATTTTGGAAAATTTTAAAAGAAAATCATTTTAAATTTATATCTAATTCCTTTTCTACAATTGTTTGGACTAATGATGATAAAAAATTATTTGAAGTTCTTTATTTTGCTTATGAGAAGTTTAAGAATTATGGAATTGTTTTTGACATTAAAATTTCAAATATTGGACCTTATCCTGAATTTGAAATAAGGGATGATGAATTATGAAGGGTGTTTGGACTGCACTAATTACACCATTTGATGAAAATTTAAAAATTGATTATGAAAGTCTTGAGAAATTAATTAATTATCAAATTGAAAATAACATTGATGGAATTGTTTTATTTGGAACAACGGGGGAATCTCCTACAATTGAAGAAGAGGAATTTTTTGAAGTTTTAAAATTTATAAAGCGTTTTAATATAGATGTTATTGTTGGAACGGGAACAAATAGTACCAAAAAAACAATTGAAAAAACAAAAAAAGTTATGGATATTGGTTTTGATAAATTTCTAATTGTTTCACCATATTACAATAAACCTAATTTTAATGGACTTTACGAACATTTTAAAAACATTCTATTAACTAATGCTAAAATTGTTATTTATGAAATTCCTTCAAGAACAGGAATAAGTATTCCTATTGAAGTTTTAAAAATGCTTAAAGATGAATTTAAAGATAATGTTTTAGCGTTGAAATTTTCAAATAGTGATTTAGATTTGTTAAGCAGAATTATTTTGGAAATTAAAAATTTAAATGTTTTGAGTGGAGATGACAATTTAACACTTCCTATGATGAGTCTTGGAGCATTTGGTGTTATTTCCGTTTTAAGTAATGTTTATCCCAAGGAAATAAAGGAACTAGTTTATAGTGCCTTAAATGGAGATTTTATTAAGGCAAAAGAAATTCACTATAAAATGTACAAACTTTTCAAATTAGCATTTCTTGAAACAAATCCAATTCCAATAAAGTACATAGCTTATAAGAAGAAATTAATAAAAACGCCGTATTTAAGACTTCCATTGTCTCAACTTTCAGAAAAAAATAAAGAAATAATTGATAATTTTTTGAAAAATGAATAAAAATCTAAAAAGCTTAACATTAAAGCAACTTTCAAAAATTGGTGAAAAACCTTATAATGGTATTCAAATTTATAGGTGGATTTGGAAAAAGGGCGAGGAAAATATAAGTAATTTTACAGATATTTCAAAAAATTTAAGAAATAAACTTATCCAAGATGGATATTTTGTTGGTAAAATAAAAGAAATTGATAGGGTTTATTCAAATGATGGAAGTATTAAATTTGTATTTGAAGATGGATATGAAGCAGTTTATATGCCCGATAATGATAGAATAACAGTTTGTGTTTCAAGCCAAGTTGGCTGTGCTTTAAAGTGTCAATTTTGTGCTACTGGACTTTTGGGTTTTAGGAGAAACTTGGAATGGTGGGAAATTGCTGATCAAGTTCTACAAATTAGTAAAATTACTAATAAAAAAATTACAAATGTTGTTTTTATGGGAATGGGTGAGCCTTTATTAAATTTTGAAAATGTTAAGCAAGCAATAAGAGTTATGACTTCTCATATAGGTTTAAATATAGGAGCAAGACATATTACAATTTCTACAAGTGGTATTGTTCCAAAAATATATGAACTTGCTGATTTTGAAAGAAGAGTTAAACTTGCTATATCTCTTCATTCTGCTATTGAAGAAAAAAGAATTAAAATTATGCCAATAGCAAAGGCTTACAGTTTAAATGAACTTAAAGAAGCACTAATGTATTACTATGAAAGGAAAAAAAGAAAAATTACAATAGAATATATTCAACTTAAAGGTTTTAACGACCAAAACGAAGATATAAAAGCTTTAAAGGAATTTATAAAAAATTTAAATTGTAAGATAAACATTATCCCATATAATAAAGTTGATTACTTTCCTTGGGAAGTTCCAAGTGAAGAAGATGTTTATGATTTTTATGATAGATTGAAGAAAGAAATTAAAGATGTTGTAATTACTATAAGATGGTCAAGGGGAAGGGATGTTTATGGAGCATGCGGACAGCTTGGATTTGAATTCATTAATAAAAAATAATGATAGAATTTTAGTAGCATTTTCAGGAGGTCCAGATTCAGTTTTCCTTGTTAAAAAGCTTTTGGAACTTAAAAACAAAATAAATTTTGAATTTTCCATATGCTATATAAATCATAAATTAAGAGATGAAGCTTATCTTGAAGAAGAATGGGTAAAAAACTTTTCTAAAAAATATAACTTAAAGTATTATATTGTTAGAGTTGATGTTTTAGATTTTTCAAAAAAGAAAAAAATTTCAATAGAAACTGCTGGTAGGATTTTAAGATATAGAATTTTAAATAAAATTTCAAGAAGGGATAATTATAATAAAATTGCGACTGCTCATCATTTAAATGATGCTCTTGAAACATTTTTATTTAATTCTATTAGGGGAAGTGGAATTTTTGGACTTGTCTTAAAACCTAAATACAAAAACATTATAAGACCATTAATTTTATATTCAAAAGAGGAAATTTTGAGTTTTTTAAGTAAAGATGAATATCTTATTGATAAGACGAATTTTCAGAGTGAATTTTCAAGAAACTTTATAAGAAATGAAATTGTTAGTAGAATTAAAGAAAAATTTCCAAGCTATATTAAAGGTTTTAGAAAAACATATTTAAACTTACTTGAACTAACTAACTATTATAGAAAAAAATTCAAAAAGTTATTTAGAGTTTCCTTAATCTATAAGGATAGTAATATAAAAATTTTCAAAAGAGAAAGTTTTTCAAGTCTTAAAAGCTATGAACTAAAAATGTTTTTTTCAAAAATTGTAAAAGAGCCAAGCTTTGAACATTTAGAAAGAATTTTAAAAATTATGAAAAATGAAGGTAAAATTAATATATCAAGAAATTACTTTTTTGAAGTTAGAGGAAATTTTGTTGGAATTTACAAAAAGAAGTTGAATTTTGATTATCTTTTTTACATTTATCCAAAGAATGAAATAATCTATATAAAAGAATACAATATGAAAATTATTGTTTCTGTTTCAAATAAACCAAAAATTGGTAAATTCATTATCAACTTTAATTTAAAAAACATTTTTAGTCCAATTATTATTAGGAAAAGAAAAAAAGGTGATAAAATTTCAAACAAAAAACTTAAAGAAATTTTTATAAATTATAAGATTCCTAATTTTATAAAGGATTTTATTCCAGTTGTCCAAAAAGATGGTAAATTGTATTCTCCTATTAAAGGTTATTTTGAAAGTGGAGAAAAATTTTTAATAATTGAATTTCAATGTCCAATTTTCAACGAAATAAAAGTTTAATGAAGGCATAAAGCTTAATTTAATTACTTGGACAATTTATGCTTTAAAATTTTAAACTTAAAGGAGGTTAAAAAATGATATTTCTTATATCCTATATAAGTGAGAAAGCATATATTTCTGAATATGTTGGTGAATGGAAATATGAGTACTCAAAAGATCTTGGCAATTTCAAAAAGGTTCAAACACCAATTCATAAACAAAATCCTATTTTTGAAAAGAAAGTAAATCCTTATAGAATGCCATATAGAAAACCTTCTAATAATTTTCAAATAATGGATAGTTTATCAAATGAAGTTAGGATTACCTATTCAGGAACAGTTAGAGATGTTAAAGCTGCTTATTCAAAGAGAATTGGTAAAGTTGTTTATGTTTGGAGTGAGAATGATCCATCGTGTGGTGGTTCTTATTGTCTTCATGTTTGGAGGGAAGGTTATTCTTACATTTATGTTTTTTCATGGTCTGGAACTTCTGACCCTGATATAGCAATAGGTGATACAAACAGATGGGCATTAATAAGCTTTAATGATGCTGCTGATGATAGTCTTTATTGGATTTATTTTGCTTTGTCCAATAATTATTGTTAAGCGATTGATAATCAATAATTTATAAAATTTTTAAGGAAATTGTTGATTTATTGGGGGGATTATTAGGGGGGC
>CBFGJN010000004.1:35820-54310 GCA_965649115.1 Caldifarciminota bacterium
GCCCCCCAAAGCCGAAATATGGGTATTTTAAAGGCGAAGCCTTGAATATAGGGTGGGTGGGAAAATAAAGAAAAATAAATAATTCCAGAATTATTGGACAAGGCAGATTTATTACGATTTAATAGCAGATACATTTTCTTATTATTATTGGGCTTATGATCCTGCTGATTTTAAATATGGCTCAACTTGTGAGCATTGGGAAAGTTTTAGTGTTTTTCAAGAACCTTTACCTAATGGTAATTATGCGACATTTTTCAGTGAGGTAGTTAGATGGTGGAATTCAAGTAATGCTTGTAATTATTCGCCTGGAATGGCAATAGATTCATCAGGTGCTTATATTGGAAGTTTTGTATTTAGTGGTAATCCAAATGTTGGTTTAATATCGGGAAGTTATAAAAATGTTCTTGGATTTTATTATTTTTATCAAAATCCTTCAAGTGATTTATATAGAAGAATTTCTATAAATTTTGGAAGAGACTATTTATATCATCCGATTGCTAGAAATAACAGCAATTTTTATTTTATTGCATATGAAGTTGAAATATGGAGGCCTTCAAAGAATATAATAAATAAGTGGCAGTGGATAGATTTTGTTGTTTTAAATTCAAATAGGGATACAATAAATACGGGAACAGTAGCAAATAAACTAACACCTTATGGGACATCAAATTATAATAGTGCTAATTTCCCAGAGGATACATTTCCTGCTAAGCATCCTGATTTGGCAAGTAATGGCAATTCATTTACAGTTGCCTTTACAAGAATATATATAAATTCAAACAATTTTGACGCATCTAATGGGGATTATGATATTGGAAGAAGATATGTTGCTTATTCAACGCCAACTTGTAATTCAAATAAATGGTGCGTTTATGGAGGAGATTATGCAGCAAGAAGTGGAAGAAGAGAATATCATCCAAGAATAGAATTTGATTTACAAAATTATATATTAGCTTATGGTGATTCAATGTTTTCTTTGCCATCATCAAAGTTAAGATGGAGAGAGATTTGTGGCGCTAATTGTTATTCTGATACAGCGGGTAGAGTAGTTACAAATAATCTTTATAGTTACTCTTGGGGGACAATTACAAGTTCATTTGATTTAGTTCCAACTTATGACACAGTTAAATGTACTGATAATACTTGGAGAAGAGTAATGAGATTTGTTTATATAAAAACAACTAATGGTTCTGATAGGGATATTTATTATAGAAGAATGGTTCATACAGGTTGTATAACACCTGTTAATTTATCTGAAAATTATAAGGTTTTTCATTATAATCCATTAACCAAGACACTTTTCGTTAATGAAGATAAAGAAATCAAAATTTATGATATTAGTGGTAAGCTAATAAAAGTTATAAATAGAAAAGGTGCTTATGATTTTAGCAAGTTAAGAAAGGGTGTTTATTTAATAAACGGAAAAGAAAAAATTGTTGTTTATTAGCTTCAAGACAAAATTAGGATTTTCGGAATTATTTATTACAATGTTTAATAAATAACTTATGAAAAATTCATTAAAACTATTGTTTTTAGGGCGAAGCCCCTCTCTGCCGAAAAATGGGTATTTATAAAGCGAAGCTTTAAATATAGGGTGGGCGGGTAAAGAATAGGAATAATTATACTTAATTTCTCACCCAGCGTATATAGAAAAATATATAATTTTAGAATTATTGGACACAGCACCTAAATAAATAATTATCCTTTAAAATTTTCAAGCTTTTGAAAAGGAGGTTATAAATTGATTTTAGATAGAAAAATTCGGACTTATGATGATTATTTAAAATTAAGTGATGATAAAAGGTTTGAAGTAATTAGAGGAAGGTTTGTTGAAATGGTAGGAGCAAGTTTTGGGCATCAAAATGTCTTAACAATTTTATTAATGAAATTGCGAAAATTTTGTGATAAGAATAACTTAGGTAAAGTTATTCCTTATATTGTTTTTATTTCAAATGAGAAACTTCATTTAATAAAGCATTCATTATTTGGTGTTCCTGATTTAGTTGTAGAAGTTGTTTCAGATAGTTCGGAGAAGAAAGATAAAATTATTAAAAAGAGATTATATGAAAAGTTTGGAGTTAAGGAGTATTGGATAGTTGAGCCAAACAAGAAGAAAATTAGTGTTTATGTAATGGAGAATAATAGATATGCTCTTTATTGTAAAAGTAAGGTGCTTGAAGGTTTTGAGATTGATTTAAAGGAGGTTTTTGAATGAAGGTTTTAAATGGAAGAATTTGGACTTATGAAGAAATAAGTGAAATTCCAGAGCATTCAATAATTTTAAATGGTAAAGAGGTTGAAATTATGGCAGCGAGTGTTAAGCATGGAAGATGGGTTTTTGAAGTTTCTAATAAATTGAATAAAATTTTTAGAAAAAAATATATTATTATGGTTGGGGAAGTTGGAATTTTAATCAATAGGAAACCACTTCTTATATTATCAGCAGATATTGTTTTAATATCTAAAAAGAAACTTAAAGATATTTCTGATAGAATTTTAGAAATTGCGCCAGATTTAATTATAGAGATTGAAAAAGAAAAGGAGGAGGTTGATATTGATGAGAAGATAAATTATTATAGTTCAATTGGCATTAAGAAGCAGGTATGGATTTTATTAAGCAAGAGGGAGGTTTTGGTTATTGAGGATAACAAGAGGTCTACTTATCATTTTGATGATGAGATAGAGCTTCTTGAAGGGAAGAAAATGAAATTTTCAGATATTGAAAAGGAGGTTTTTGAATGAAGGTTTTAAATGGAAGAATTTGGACTTATGAAGAAATAAGTGAAATTCCAGAGCATTCAATAATTTTAAATGGTAAAGAGGTTGAAATTATGGCAAGTTCAGATATTCACGCTGTATGGTTGGGTCAAATTTATCTAAAATTGTATAAACTTTATAAAGATTCCTACTGGATTCTTATTGGCGAGATTGGTATTTTGATAAGTAAAGAGCCATTAATTATTTTAGCAAGTGATATTGCTATTATCTCAAAATCCAAAATGCCCAAACTTAAAGAAAGAATTTTGGAAATCCCACCTGATTTAGTAATAGAGATTGAAAAAGAAAAGGAAGAGGTTGATATTGAAGAGAAAATTAATTATTATAGTTCTATTGGAGTTAAGAGGCAAATATGGGTTTTATTAAGCAGAAGGGAAATTTTAGTTATTGAGGATAATAAGAGGGTTATTTATAGTTTTGATGATGAAGTTGAGCTTCTTGAAGGGAAGAAAATGAAGTTTTCAGATGTTGAAAAGGAGGTTACCTTATGAGAGTTAAAACAGGTTTTGTTAGAAGGAGAAAACATAAGAAAATTTTGAAATTAGCAAAAGGCTACTATTTATCAAAGTCAAAGGTTTTCAGAAGGGCAAACGAACAAGTAATAAGGTCATTGTATTATTCTTATGTTCATAGAAGGGAGAGAAAAAGAGATTTTAGGAAACTTTGGATTATTAGAATAAATGCTGCTGTTAGAGAATTTGGATTAAATTATTCAAAGTTTATTTATGGTCTTAAAAAACTTAATATAAATTTAAATAGAAAAGCTCTCTCAGAAATGGCTATAAATGAGCCTGAAGCCTTCAAAAAACTCGTTGAAGATGTAAAATTGGCACTAAATGCATAATTTAGATGAAATTAAATTAAGAGCATTAGAAGAGTTAGAAAAAATTAAAAATTTAAATGATTTAAACGATTTTAAAACAAAATATCTTGGTAAAAGAGGTATCATTACTGAAATGATAAAAAATTTGAAAAATTTAACACTTGAAGAAAGAAAAATTTTTGGAACTAAATTAAATGAAATTAAGGAATTTTTAGAGGAACAAATTGAAAAAAAGAAAGAAGAATTACTTGATTTTGAAGGTGAATTTTACGATATATCGTTATTAGGATATAAAAGAGAATTTGGTAATATCCATCCAATAACAAGAGTTTTTAATGAAATTATTGAGATTTTTGTTAGTATGGGTTTTAGTGTTGAAGATGGACCTGAAATTGAAGAAGATTGGTACAATTTTAGTGCTTTAAATATCCCAAAGTATCATCCTGCAAGAGATATGCAAGACACTTTTTATTTAGAGAATAATAATCTTTTGAGAACACATACATCACCAATACAAATTAGAACAATGGAAAGAAAAAACCCTCCTATTAGGATAATAGCACCAGGTAGAGTTTTTAGAAGAGACGAATTGGATGCTACACATTCTCCCGTTTTTCATCAACTTGAAGGATTGTACGTTGATAAAAATGTTTCGCTATCTGATTTGAAAGGGACAATTGAAATTTTCATTCATAAATTATTTTCAGAAAATATAGAAATTAAGTTTAGACCTTCGTACTTTCCTTTTACAGAACCAAGTTTAGAAGTTTTAATATATAAGGATAATAAGTGGTTGGAAATTCTTGGAGCAGGAATGGTTCATCCAAATGTATTGAAAAATTGTAATATAAATCCTGAAATTTATAGTGGATTTGCTTTTGGTCTTGGTATTGAAAGAATAGCAATGATAAAATACAATATAAACGATATAAGGCTTTTTTATGAGAATGATATAAAATTTTTAAAACAAATAAAAGGAGGTTAGAGATATGAAGAGGTTGATTATCTTTATAAGTTTGTTCCTTTGGTCATGTGCTCCACAAAAGGCTAAGATAATGGTTGCATTGCCTCTTGAAAAATCTGGTTTAACCTATGGAATAGATGCTAGAAATGGTATAAATCTTGCTGTTCTTGATCTTGGAGAAAAGAATGTAACTTTTACTTATTGTGATACAGAAGGTAAGGCTGAAAAGTTCAACGAGTGTTATGAAAATGCTAAAAAACAAGGTGTAAGTATTGTTGTTGGTCCTATCTTAACAAGAGAGCTTGATGATAAATCAATTGAATTGATAAATAAATATAAAATTCCCGTTATATCTCCTTCTATAACAACAGATGAAATTTTCAATAAAAGTGAATATATATTCAGTGTTGCAGCTTCTAATTCAATAATTGCTGCTAATTTAGCTTACGTTCTGAGTGAAGTTGGTGTCAATGAAGTTATTATTGTAAAAGACCCAAATAGTCAATATTCTCTTGATATTTCAGAAAAAGAGAAAAAGGCTCTAAGCAAATATAATATAGCTGTTGTTGATGAAGTTAATTTTAGAGGTTCAAGAGCAGACCTAATAAATGATTTGAAAAATTCCATTTCTAAATTTAAGAAAGAAGAAAAAACTGCTCCAAAAAAGGGTAAATCAAAAGAAGAAGCATCTAAACCACCTTCAAAAAATGCAATTATTATAAATACTTATGCTGTTGATTTAGATAAAATTCTCTTAGATATTAGAGAACAATTGAAGTACAATGGTATATTAGCAGGTCCTGATGCTTGGGATGAAATAAAAGAACAAGCAGTTAAAATTCCTGGTGAGAACTTTTACGTTGCTCACTTTTTCCCATTAGAAAATAAAAAGACAGAAGAATTTTTCAATAAGTATAAACAACAATTTAAAACTATACCATCTTCCTGGTCCGCTTTGAGTTATGATGCTTTAAGTATAGTAATAAATGCTATAAGGGAAGCGAAAGCTATTGAAACTCAAAGAATACTTTTAAGAATGAAATATCAAGACTATAACGGACTTACAGGGAGAATATCTTATGGAGGTGATAATAAACCAGATGATAAATCTGTTGTAATTATAAAATATACAGGTGATAAGAAAGGATTTATAAGAAGAACTAACGTTGCTGGAACAATAGCTCAATAAGGGGCTTTTGCCCCTTAATTTTGGTGTATCTAATAAATGGTGTTAAGTAATTACACACAAATCAGTTTAGGAGCGGAGGGGATTTGAACTATAAGTAATTATCCAAATTTTCAAGGTGGGTAGGGAGAACATAGAAAAATAAATAATTTCAAGATTATTAGACACACTATCTTAATTTCACTATTAGGCTTTATAATTTTCGTCTCGAAGGAGGTACGATTATGATTAAATTTTTATGGGTAATTTTTCTTTGGTGGTTTGTAATCTTCTCCACTTCACTTTTTGGTGCTCAAACTCCCAAGAACTACAATCCGGAGATTATAAAGGAGTGGATAAACTTTGATATTAAAATTTATAAAGGTTTTTCGTTAAACAAGGGGCAAATTGACAAACAGGTTCTTTTATATTCAAAAAATGGAGATTTTAACATATACCTAACGCAGAAAGGTCTGTCATTTCTAATGTTTGCTACTAAGTCAAAAGAGGAGGTATTGTACTCACGAATAGACTATGATCTAATAGGAGCTAATATTAAGCGAGAAAATATCATCCTTGAAGATGAAATAGAAAATTATTATGAAAATTATTATAATGAAAATGCTCCTGATGGTATATTATTCGTCAAGTTATATAGGAAGGTGAGAATAAAGGAAATCTATCCCAAAATTGACCTTATATTGAAATATGATGAAAACGGTAACTTTCATTATGAATTTGAAGCTAATCCGAATTCAAATATAGCTCAAATAAAAATAGAAGTCAAGAATGCTCAAATAGAGCCAACTGATGAAGGAAAGAGCATTTTACTGAAAACTCCTCTTGGTATAATGAAAGATGGTAATCTCATTGCTTATGAAGGAAATAAAGTTATAAATGCTAAATATCTTATAAATAATAATTTGTTGAGCTTTGATGTTAAAAACTATGAAAATAGAGATAAACTCCTCATTGATCCTTACACACTTGTCTGGTCAACTTATTATGGAGGAAGTAATTATGATCACGCCAACTACATAGCTTCCGATCCCAGCAGCAACATCTTTGTAGTTGGTTGGACACTCTCATCTAACTTTCCAACATATAATCCAGGAAATAGTGCTTATTTTCAAGGAACTCTTGCGGGTTCTTATGATGCTTTTATTTTAAAATTTAACAATAATGGTGTTAGATTATGGGCAACCTACTATGGTGGTAGTAATTATGACTTTGCGACTTCGGCAGGAGCTGACGCTAATGGAAATGTCTTTGTAGTTGGAGGAACCTTCTCAACCAACTTTCCTACTTACAATCCAGGAGGTAGCACTTATTATGATGGAACTTGTGGGACTGATGGTAATTGTAACTATGATCCTACTTATGGTTATAAAAATGATGCTTTTATTTTAAAATTTGATAATAATGGTGTTAGGTTATGGGCAACTTATTATGGAGGCAGTAGCTGGGAACGGGAGTGCGGAACATCAGGTACCTATTCAGCTTCAGCAGCTACTTATGATTATTGCTCTTTAAAAGTTGATAGAAATAATAATTTGATAGTTGTGGGTATGACTATGTCTTTTGATTTTCCTATTTACAATCCAGGTGGTGGTGCTTACTATCAGACTTGCCATAATAATGACTTTGATGCTTTTATTCTGAAATTCTCAAATTCAGGTCAATTGTTGTGGGCTACTTGTTATGGCGGAAGTAACTGGGATTACGCTCGTTCCGTTGATGTTGATGGAGCAAATAATATATTTGTTGTAGGATTTAAGGTTTATTCATCTGATTTTCCAACTTATAATCCAGGTGGAGGTGCTTATTATCAAACTTGTAGTGGTATTGATTGGGATGTATTTATTTTAAAATTTAATAGTTCAGGAGTTAGGTTGTGGGCAACTTGTTATGGAGGTTCTAATCATGAATGGGCTGATGGGGTTGCTGTTGATAACAACGGGAAAGTTTATGTTATAGGTGGAACTTGGTCTACTGACTTTCCCACATTAAATCCGGGTGGAGGTTATTATTTTGACGGAACTCTTAATAGTGGCGATGCATTTATTTTAAGATTTAATAATAGCGGTGTTTTGGAGTGGGCTACTTATTATGGCGGAAGTGGTGATGAAGCTAATACTCAACATTCTATAACTACTGATGGGAGCGGTATTTATATAGTTGGTAATACCACATCTACTGATTTTCCTACATACAATCCAGGTGGTGGTGCTTATTATCAGTCTAGCCTTTCTGGAGGCAGGGATGCTTTTATTTCTGTATTTAATAATGGTCAAGTATTATGGTCAACCTATTTTGGTGGAAGTGGTGATGAATGTTATAATTTTAATTGTCATTTAGCGATAGCTGGTAATAACCTTTTTGTAGTTGGCTCAACAGTTTCAAGTAATTTTCCTCTTCAAAATTTGATAGGTGCATATTATCAAGGAAATCTTACTGGTTTTAGAAATGCTTTCATCTCGAAGTTCTCTAATATAACTCCAACTTCTATTTATGAGTCTTTCATTTCATTTATAAAAATCCAAAATAATCAAGTTATAATAAAACTAAATGAAAATTTAAGTGGAAACTATAAAGTTTATACAATTCTTGGGAGGGAAATAACAAGCGGAGAAATAAGTAATAATGAAATTTCATTTGCAGTGCCAAATAGTGGAATTTATATTATAAAAGTTAAAAACAAACAATTAAAAATTATTGTTAAATAAGGGGCTTTTGCCCCTATGAAAATTATTGAAAAATTACAAGATGGTTCAGATAGGATTTTTTATAGAGTTTTAATAAAAAATAAAACTTATATCCTTCTAAAAGAAACAAAATTATTTAGATTTAGGAATTATTTAAAAGTCGCTAATTTTCTTAAAAATTTAGCTCCTAAAATTTATGATTATGATGAAGAAAAGCTTGAAATTTTAATGGAGGATTTAGGAGATTTAAGTCTGTTTCAATACATCAGAAGAAATAGAAGCTATAAAATCTATTATAGTGTAATTTCGGTTTTGAAGGAAATGGAAAGTGTAAATGAAAGCTTACCTACATTTGATATTGAACATTTGAAATATGAATTAGATTATTTTTTAGATTTTAATCCTCAATATGAGAGTTTAAGAGATATTTTATATAAAAATGCAGAGGACATTTCAAAGTTTAAATATGTTTTTATGCATAGGGATTTTCAGTCAAGAAATATAATAATAAATGATAGTAAAGTAAGAATTATAGATTTTCAAAATGCTCATATTGGACCAAAGGGTTATGACCTTGTAAGTCTTTTAATAGATCCATATGTAAATTTGAATAATGAAATTATATTAGATTTACTTAAATTTTATAAAGAGATAAATGAAGAAGAATTTTTAAAAATTTCAATTCAAAGAATATCACAAGTTTGTGCTGCTTTTAAGAAACTTTCAATAAATAAACCTTTTTTTAAGGAATTTATTCCAATTGCAATTAATAAGTTTGAAAATTTTATTAGATATATAGTTTAAGCAGTTAAAAAGACCCTTTTATTTTATGTGGGTTATTGTTTTGTCCAATAAATAAATCAGAATCAATAACTTATGAAAATTTTTTAAAACTCATTTATTTTATATTGGGGTTTAATATAGGAGGCTGTGCCTCCTTACGCGTAGCCTTTTGATTTAATTATTGTTTAAAAAGGCGATTTTGTTTAAAATTTCTTCAAAATTTTTTACTTTAAGTTCTATTGCTATCTCATTATTTGGAATTTTTTCATCTTTTAGTTTTATTATGTAGGTTTCATATTTTAAAATTCTTGAAAATTTTATAAATTTTTCAATGTTAAATCCAATTGTTAATATAATTAATCCTGAAAGCTTGTTTTCTCTAACAATTTTATCTAATTCAAAAAAGGACTTATATGGAAATTTATGTTCGTAAATTAGAAATTTCAAAATTTTGTTTTCATCTTTAATCTCACAAATTTCATCTTGTAAATTTAACATTTTTTTGAAGTCTTCAAGCTCAAATATATCCTTAAATAAAATTATAAAACATTTCATAATTTTTTAACCTTTATGAGTTTTGATATTTCTAGACTTAAAATGACTTCCTTTTCTAAAAGAATTTTCATATAACCTGCAATTTCATTCTTTTCAATAACCTTACCTTTATTATTTGGAACAATGGAGTTTTCAAATAGAAACTTCGTTAGTTTATTGTCATTATCAGGAATTTCAACAACTATAAAACTGTCACCACTTGATAGCTCCGGTAATAATAAGCATTCTGTTTTTGGTAAATTTCCTTTTTCATCGGGAATTGGATGACCATGAGGATCAAACTTTGGCTTTCCAAGAAATTCATAAATTGCTTTTGCTAAATCACTTGATATATAATGCTCAAGATTTTCAGCTTCAGAATGTAATTTTTCATAATCATAACCCAAGCTTTTTAATAAATATAATTCAATTAGTCTATGGTGCCTTATTACTTCAAGAGCTATTTTTTTTCCAATTTCAGTTAATTTGATGTCAGAATATCTTTCATGTTTAACAAGTCCTTTTTGTTCTAATCTCTCTACCATTTCACTTACAGAGGAGGGTTTTGTTCCTATTCGTTTTGATAGTTCAACAATACTACATTTCCCTTTTTCCTCAATTTCATAATATATATTCTTTAAATAATCTTCCATCACAGGCGTTAATTTTAGTTTCTCTTTCATAATCCTAAAACTTTTCTGAAATAATCTATTGTTTTTCTTAAACCTTCTTTTAATGGAACTTTTGGTTCCCAGTTTAATAATTTTTTTGCTTTTGATATATTTGGTCTTCTTTTTCTTGGGTCGTCTTCAAGTGGTGGTAAAAATTCAAAGCCTTTGGTTTGTGGTAAAATATCTTTTATGATATTAGCAAGTTCTAAAATTGTAAATTCTGATGGATTTCCGAGATTAATAACTTCTCCATTTAATTTATCATATGTAGAAACTCTAAAAATTCCTTCAACTAAATCATCAACATAACAAAAACTTCTTGTTTGAGAACCATCTCCATAAATTGTTAGTTTTTCACCTTTTAAAGCTTGAACTATAAAGTTTGATATTACTCTCCCATCATTTATCCTCATCCTTGGTCCATATGTATTGAAAATTCTAATAATTCTAACATCTAAATTATAACTTCTGTAATATGCCATACTTATAGCTTCTGAAAATCTCTTTCCTTCATCATAAACACTTCTTGGTCCTATTGGATTTACATTCCCCCAATAGTTTTCATCTTGTGGATGAACAAGAGGGTCTCCATAAACTTCACTTGTTGAAGCTAAAACGAATCTACTATTGAATTTTTTTGCTATATCAAGGCAATTTTTTGTTCCTATGGAATTTACCATCATTGTTTCAATTTTATATTTATAATAATCAGCAGGACTTGCAGGTGATGCAAAGTGTAAGATAATGTCTGGTTTAAAACCATTTAGATGGCTTTCATTTAATAAACAAACATCTAATTCTATAAATTTAAAATTTTTATTTTCAATTAAGTGTTCTATGTTTTTAAAACTTGATGTCAAAAAGTTGTCAATTCCTAAAACTTCAAATCCTTCTTTTAAAAATTTTTCACATAAGAAAGAACCCAAAAAACCACTTGCACCTGTAATCATAACCTTCATATCGTAATTTTTGATAATTTTAAAGTAAAGGTTAGTAATGAATTTGCTGTGTTTAGTAATTCTGAAATTTTTTACTTTTCTATTTTTCCCCACCCACAGTTAGCAATTTGCTTTAAAATTTTAATACTATGTTTTTGATCATTTCATTTTATCAGATAAACATATCTGATGTTGAAGTAAAGTATAAAGTAAATGAGAAACTTGTTCAAGTTGGAAAGACTACTGCTATTGGAAGAACAAAATCAATAAGTGGTAAAATTTTTCTAAATTCTGATAATTCTTTTGATACATCTTCCATAATTAAAGTAGATTTATCAACACTAAAAAGCGATCAAGAAAGAAGAGATAGATATATAAAAACGAGAACACTTGAAGTTGATAGATATCCTTTTGCTGAATTTTATCCTCAAAGAATTGAAGGAATTAAAGAAATTAAAGATGGAAATTACGATGTAAAAATTTATGGAAAATTAAAAATAAAAGATGTTATTAAGAATATCGTTTGGAGTGGGAAAATTCAAATAAAAAATAATAAAGCAAATGTTTTATTAAAAACTGAATTTCCTTTTGATTACTTTAATTTACAAAAACCAAAAGTTCCTGTTGTTATTGAAATTGATGACCCGATAGTTTTAGAAGTTGAAGGTATTTTTGATATTAAAAAAGATTAATTAAAGGGAGGTGGAACCTATGGTCTTAGTTAGTACAGAGTGGTTATATGAGAATTTAGATAATGAAAATGTTAGAATTCTTGAATGTTCAGAAGATGAGTTATCTTATGATGAATCGCATATTCCTAATGCTCTTAAAGTGTCTTGGCAAAATGATTTAAGAAGTAAGGAATGGAGAGATTTTTTATCAAAAGAAGAATTTGAAAAACTTATGTCAAAACTTGGAATAACTAACAAAACAAAAGTTATTTTATACGGTGATAAAGCGAACTGGTTTGCATGTGCGGCATTCTGGGTTTTCAGATATTATGGACATGAAGAATTATATATCCTTGATGGTGGAAAGAAAAAGTGGAAAGATGAAGGAAAGCCTATTACTAGCGAAATAATTAAAGTAGATAGAACAATATATAAAGCAAAAGATAGAGATGAAAGCATTAGAGCATATTTATATGAAATTAAAAAATCACTTGCTGAAAATAGAAAGGACTTTATATTAGTGGATATTCGCTCTCCTATGGAATATTCGGGAGAAATTATAAGTGTTTTGGCAGAAGAAAGTGCTTATATTGGAGGTCATATTCCTGGTGCAGTTAACATCCCATGGAATGAAAATGTTAATCAGGACTGGACATTCAAAAGTGTAAAGGAACTTAAAGAATTATATGAATCAAAAGGTGTTACACCTGATAAAGAAGTAATAGTATATTGTAGAATTGGAGAAAGAAGTGCTATAAATTGGTTTGTATTAAAGGAAATCCTTAAATATCCGAGAGTTAAGAATTATGATGGTTCTTGGACGGAATGGGGAAATAGTGTAAGGACGAGAATAAAAAGGGGTTATGAACCATGAAGATATTAGCAATTGAACTTGCCAAAGTTTTAGCAAATAAAGAGACAGGATTATTTGTATTTCAAAATAAAGATGGTGGTGTAATTAGAGTTTTTTTGAAAAATGGAGAAATCGTTGGAATAGATGGAACTTATGGTGAAAATGTAAATGAACTTGGAAGATTGTTCTTATGGGAGGGAGAAGTTATAAAAAAGCCATTACCAAAAGACTTTAAATCAGATAAAAAATATGAAATTCCTGGATTTTATAAAGTTTTAGTATGGAAAATTATTGATAGTCAAAAGGAAACAAGGTACGATATAAATTTTGAAAAATTAAAACAAAAAATTAGTGAAGCCTTTACATTAATTGACTTTAAAATTGAAAAGGGTTTGTTTTATGATTTCTCTGAAATTTTGAATTTAGTTAAAAAATATACTTCAAAAAATGTAGTAATAGTTAATGAGGATTTTATAGCATTTTTTGATAATAATCAAGTTATTGGTATATTTTCAAGATGGGGATTTATAGATTATCAAAAAGCACTACAATTATCCAAGGAAAATTTTTATGAATGGAAAATTTATATGTTTCCAGAAAGTGATTTTGAAAAACTTCTTAAAGAACTGAATTTAAATGATTAGTATATTGCTAATTGGTGATGAATTGCTTGAAGGATTTACAAATGAAAAAAATTTATTTATTATTTCAAATTTTTTAAGAAGTTTTAGAAAACAACTTCCAAAAAAAGCAATAATTGTAAAAGATAATAAAGAAGAAATTGTAAAAGCGGTTAGGAATTTGTTAGATGAAAAACCAAAGGTTATTATAACAACAGGTGGAATTGGTCCTACGGAAGATGATTTAACAATTGAGAGTATTTCTTATGCTTTAAATTTAAATTTAGTAAAAACAACATTTGAAACTGAAATTGAAAAATATAAATATGTTATTGATGGCTTTAAATTGATAAAAAATCCAAGGGGAAAAGCACCTGCTCAAATTGGTTATTATCAAGATGTTCTAATAATTATTCTTCCTGGTGTTCCTTATGAAATTGAAGGATTTTTAAATGAAAGTGAAATTGGAAAAATTTTAATAGATGTTATTGAGGAAGGTTATGATTTTTTAATTATAAAAACAAATGGGATATATGAGACGAAATTAAGAGAGATTTTACTACCACATTATGAAAAGCTTGGTTTCTTTGGATATTTACCAAGAAATGATGGTGTTTATTTAAAATTTAAGGGGAATAAAGAGAAACTTAATGAAATTAAAAGTTTTCTTGATAATTTACTAAAAGATTACATTTGGGGTTATGATGATGATAGAATTGAAGTGCTTTTAGGAAATTTACTTAAAAGGAACAATTTAAGAATTTCAATAGCTGAAAGTTTTACAGGTGGGAAGGTTTCAAATTTAATAACAAGTGTTCCTGGTTCTTCAAATTATTTCAAAGGTTCAATTGTTGCTTATAGTAAAGATATTAAGAAGAAAATATTGAATGTTAGGACTGAAAATATTTATTCAAAAGATTGTGTTATTGAAATGGCTAAAAATGTTAAAGAATTATTTAATAGTGATATTGGAATTTCAACAAGTGGTGTTGCAGGACCTGATAAAGATGACAGTGTAGAAGTTGGAACATGCTTTTTTGGAATATCATTTAAAGAAAATTTAGCATTTGAATATAAATTTAGTGGAACAAGAATGGCTATTATTGAGAAGGGAGCTTACTTTATTCTTTATAAATTATACAAATGCCTACTGCATAATTTTCAGAGTGACTAATTGATATTTCTATTTTTCTATTTCCAAGCATTTCTTTAAGTTTTCCATTTAAAATAACAATTGGCTTTCCTTTATCTATATTTAAAACTTCAATATCTTTAAATGAAAAACCCGAAGTCATACCAATTTCAAGTGCTTTTAAAACAGCTTCTTTTATAGCAAATCTTCCCGCTAAACTATGAAAAGAATTTTTTCTTGAAAAACAATAATTTATTTCATTCTCTGTAAAAATTCTATTGAGAAATTTAGAACCGAATTTTTCATATAATTTTTTTATTCTTTCAACTTCAACAATATCAATACCAACATTCATAATTTAAAATTTTAAAGGACTTTAAATGTCCAAATTATCAATAATTTATAAAAGCTTTAAGGAAATTGTTGATTTAATTGGGGGTTAAGGGGGGCGCGTTAGCCCCCCACAGCCTAAAAATGGGCATTTTAAAGCCGAAGGCTTAAATTTAGGGTGGGTGGGAAAAATATAGAAAAATATATTTTTTCAGAATTACTAGACAAAGCAGTATATTCCATATTTTATCCTTTAAACTTTTAAAACTATAATTATGATTGTGCTTTCGGGAATGAGACCAACAGGAAAATTACATTTGGGTCATCTTGTTGGTGTTCTAGAAAATTGGAAAAAATTACAAGAAAAGTATCAATGTTATTTTTTTATTGCTGACTTTCATGCTTTGACTGATGACCCTAAAATTGCTTTTGAAATTAGAAATAATACAATAGAAGTAGTTAAAGATTGGTTAAGTGTAGGTATTGAACCTAATAAAAGTATATTATTTATTCAATCAAAAATTAAAGAGCATTCTGAGCTTCATTTAATTTTATCTATGCTTGTTTCATTAAGTAGATTATTTAGAAATCCAACATATAAGGAAAAAGTTGAAGAATTAAGAAAAAAGGGCATTGAAACGAAAATTAACTTAAAAATTGATGATGAAAAAATTGATGAAACAATAAAGTTAAATGTTGAATTTGTAGTTAATATCTTTGAAAATGAAAAAAATTTAGAAAAAATAAAAGACCAAATATATAGAAAATTAAAAAGTGATATTCTTGGAATTATTAGAGAGACAATTGAAAATTCTATTGAATTTGATGAAATTTCAACAAATGCTGAAATTAGTTATGGATTTCTTGGTTATCCTGTTTTACAATCAGCAGATATTCTAATTTATAGAGCAAATTTTGTTCCCATTGGTCAAGATCAAGTTCCTCATTTAGAATTGACAAGAGAATTAGCAAAGAAATTTAATAGTTTATTTAAGGAAATTTTTCCAATTCCAGAACCTCTTCTAACTGAGTTTCCAAAAGTTTTAGGAATCGATGGAAGAAAAATGAGTAAAAGTTATAATAATGCAGTTTATATTTCAGACGATAGCCAAACACTAAAAGATAAAATTAGAAATTACTTTACAGACCCACAAAAAATTAGAAAAAATGACCCAGGAAGACCTGATATTTGTCCAATATATTATTTACAAAAGATATTTAATAATGAGGAAAAAGAGGAAATTTATAAGGATTGTTCAACTGGAAAGCTTGGTTGTGTTGATTGTAAAATGAAATTGTTTAATAAGCTTGATAAATTTTTAGAACCAATTAGGGAAAGAAGAAATTTAATAAAAGATGATGAAGTTATTGATATATTAAATGATGGCTCAAATAAGGCAAAATTAAGAGCCCAAGAAACGATGAATTTAGTTTATGATGCTATGAATTTTAAGTTTTGATGATTATTTATGGTAAGAATGTCATTTTATGTGCTTTAAATTCTAAATTTAAAATTTCAAAAGTTTTAATCTATGAAAATTTAAGAGATAAGGATAAGTTCATTCAACTTTGCAAATCCAAAAATGTTCCTTATGAACTTGTTAGTAAATTTAGATTAGAACAATTAGTTAAGGAGGATAATCATCAAGGATTATGTGCTTACTTTGAAGATGAAATTCAAATTAAAGTTCAAGATAACATAAATAATTTTATAAAAAGCAAAGAAAATAAAATAATTTTGATAATTGATAGAATTCAAGACCCTCATAATTTTGGCTCAATCATAAGAACTGCTCAAATTCTAAATGTTAATAACATTATTTCAACATATACTCAATCTGTAAAAATAACACCAAGTGTTATAAAAGCTTCTGCTGGTGCTATATTTTATATAAACTTTTCATATTCAGATAATCTCAAAAGGATTATTCAAATTTTAAAAGAAAATCAAGTGAGAATTTATTCACTTGAAAGGAATGGTGAGTATATTGAGAATGTTAGTATAGGAAGTGAAAAAATTGCCCTTATAGTGGGCTCGGAACATTATGGAATAAGAAGTTCATTAATTCAATTATCCGAAAAAATTTTAACTTTAAGGACCTACAACAATCAAATTAATTCATATAATGTTTCAAATGCAGTTTCAATTGCACTTTATATATTGACAGTAAAAAGTTTAAAGTTAAATTAAAGATGTCTATAATGCCCGTTTTTTGGCAGTGGGGGGCTAAGACTCTGCCTTATTTCGTAGGGTGAGTATTATTTACCCTTTAAAATTATCAAACTATGATAGAAAAATTAAATAAAGTTTTAGAGAAACTACCACCAGAACATAGAGAAATAATAAGGGAAGCATTTACAATTCTTATTGAAGAAGTAATAAACACTATTATTAGGGAAATCAGGCAGGGATTTTCAGAACAAGTAAAAGAAAATGAGAGAATATGGCAAGCAATTAAGGAAGGCTTTGAAAGACAAGAGAAAGAAAATCAAAGAATATGGCAGAATATAGAAAGAATATGGCAATCTATTGAAGAAATGAGAAAAGATATGAAAGAAGGATTTGAAAGACAAGCAAAAGAAAACGAAAGAATTTGGCAAACTATTGAAAAAGTATGGCAGGCAATTGATAGATTAGAAAAATCAATTGAACAAACAAGAAAAGATATGAATGAAAGATTTGAAAGACAAGAAAAAGAAAATCAAAGAATATGGCAGAATATAGAAAGAATATGGCAATCTATTGAAGAAATGAGAAAAGATATGAAAGAAGGATTTGAAAGACAAGAAAGAGAAAATCAAAGAATATGGCAGGCAATTGAAAAACTAACACAAGCAATTGACAGATTAGATAAAAAAATAGACAGAAAAATAACATCACTTGGAGCAAGATGGGGATTAATGGCAGAAGAAACATTTAGAGGAGGAATAAGAACTATTATTGAAGATTTAGGTTATGCTGTTGAAAATATCGTATTCTTTGATGAAGAAGGATATGTCTTTTTAAAGCCAAGTCAAGTAGAAATAGATATAATCATTAAAGATAGTAAGAAAATAGCAATTGAAATAAAATCATCAATTAGCGAAGGTGATGTTTCTACATTTGAAAGGAAAGTTAAATTATATGAGAAGAAATTTAATACAAAAATTGACAAGAAAATTATTTTAACACCATTTGCTAATGATAAAGCAGTCGTTATTGCTAAAAGCTTTGATATTGAAATCGTTGAAGAGTTAAAAGATTAAATTAAACCGATTTTAAAAATGTCAAGTCCTTGAATCTCAATAACTTATTGAAGCTTTAAGGAAATTATTGATTTGTAGAATAGATATTTTAAAGCCAAAGGCTTAATTATAGGGTGGGTGGGAAAATAAAGGATTATTCTATATTTCCAGCAAATTGTCTTTGCTTTGTCCAATAAATAATGTTAAATTTTTGATAATCAATAACTTATAAAAATTTTAAGAAAATTATATATTTTACGGGGGGTTTTGAGGGGGGCGAAGCCCCCCACTGCCGAAA
>CBFGJN010000005.1:0-50938 GCA_965649115.1 Caldifarciminota bacterium
ATAATGAATAGTTTTTATAGTTATAGTAATTTGGCTGATTGAGGGGTTGATATGGGAGGGGATGAGTTAAAATATAGTGGGGGTATCCATAGGGAAGGTAGAGGGGGAATTATTGGACAAGGCAATTATCTAAATTTTTTATCCTTTAAAATTTTCGGACTATGGCAACACATAAAGGGCAAGGTTCAACTCAAAATGGAAGAGATAGCAGACCTAAATATCTTGGTGTTAAAGTTGGAGATGGAGAAATTGTTAAAATTGGTAATGTTCTTGTTAGACAAAGAGGAACAAAATTTCATCCTGGATATAATGTTGCAAGAGGGGGTGATGATACCCTATATGCTCTTACTAATGGAAGAGTTAAATTTGAGAGAAGGAAAGGTAAAGTTTTTGTATCAGTTTATCCAATAGAAGAATTTAATTTATACTACGGAGGTAAGTATGCCAACGATAAACCAACTCGTTAGGAATCCAAGAAAACCAAAAAAGAGAAAATCAAAAGCACCTGCTCTTGAAGGAAACCCACAGAAAAGAGGCGTATGTATAAGGGTTTATACGACAACTCCTAAAAAACCCAATTCTGCACTAAGAAAGGTCGCAAAAGTAAGGCTTTCAAACGGAAGAGAGGTTATAGCTTATATCCCTGGTGAAGGACACAACTTACAGGAACACTCAGTTGTCTTAGTAAGAGGAGGAAGGGTTAAGGACTTACCAGGTGTAAAGTATCATATAGTAAGAGGTGTTTATGATGCAGCAGGTGTTGAAAAAAGAAGAAATAGCAGAAGCAAGTATGGGACTAAAAAACCTAAGGAGGAGAAGAAATGAGAAGAAGAAGAGCACCTGAAAGAATAATAACACCTGACCCAAAGTACAACTCAGTCTTGGTTTCCAAATTTATAAATAATTTAATGTGGGATGGGAAAAAAGAAACAGCAAGAAAAATTTTCTATAAAGCATTAGAACTAATTCAAAAGAAAACAGGTGAAGATGGTTATCAGATATTTCTAAAAGCTATTGAAAATGTAAAGCCAGAAATTGAAGTTAGAGCAAGAAGAGTAGGAGGAGCCACTTACCAAGTTCCAGTTGAAATAAGACCCAAAAGACAAATTTCACTTGCTATTAAATGGATTATTCAAGCTGCAAGAAGCAGATCTGAGAGAACTATGATTGAAAGATTAGCTAATGAACTAATTGATGCTTCAAAAGGAATTGGTAATGCTGTTAAAATAAGAGAAAATACTCATAAAATGGCTGAAGCAAATAGGGTTTTTGCTCATTATCGCTGGTGAAAGCAATTATCATAAATAATTTTGGTGATTTAGATGTTCTTCAATTAGCAGATATTGAAGAGCCTAAAATTAGCCCAAATGAAGTTCTTGTAAAAATAAAAGCAGTTTCAATAAACCATATTGATATTTGGATAAGGAAAGGAATAAACATAAGACCTAAATTACCACATATTCTTGGAGCAGATATTAGTGGAATTGTTATTGACAAAGGAAGTGAAGTTAAAAATGTTGAAGTTGGAGATGAAGTAGTTTTAGCACCTGCTATATCTTGTAATAATTGTTATGAATGTATAAGTGGAAATGACAATTTTTGTAAAAGCTATTCTATTCTTGGAGAACATGTTTGGGGAGGTTATAGAGAATATATAAATATAAGAAGTGAATTTGTTTTAAAGAAACCTAAAAACTTAAATTTTATAGAAAGTGCAAGCTTTCCATTAGTATTTTTAACAGCTTATAATGCATTAATTAGAAGAGGAAATTTAAGTATAGATGAAGTAATTTTAATAATGTCAGGAGGAAGTGGAGTAGGTTCAGCTGCTATTCAAATAGCTAAAAAACTTGCTAATGCCTATGTTATAACAACTGTTGGAAGTGATGAAAAAGTACAAAAAGCTTATGAAATTGGAGCAGATTATGTTATAAATTGGAAAAAAACTGACATTACAGAGGAAATAAAAAATAAATTTGGAAGGATAGATATGGTTTTAGATCATACAGGAAAAATGCACTTAAATAATTTAATTAAAATTGTTAAAAATGGTGGAAGGGTTGTAAGTTATGGAGCAACGAGTGGCCATTTAGCAGAAATTGATTTAAGACACATATTTTATAGACAAATTTCAATAATTGGTTCAACGATGGGTAGAAGAGCAGACTTAATAAAAATCATCAATTACTTTGAAAATGGCTTATTTAAACCTGTTATTTATAAAGTTTTACCAATAGAAGATGTAAAAGAAGGACATAGGATTCTTGAAAGTGGAGAAGTTTTTGGAAAGGTTGTTTTAGAAGTATGAATGTTATAAATATCATCTCAAAGTACTCAATTTTAAATGGCTATATAGTTCTTGAAGATGGAATATATGCTTCAATTTCTATTTACAACGACCTTAAAACAAAAATTTCAAATATTGAAGATGAACTTATTAAAAGTGGTTATTATATGGAAATTAAAGATATTGAAGGTTCAAAAATTATTTTGAGAATTTTTGAAGCACCAAAACCACAAAAACAAAATTACCTATTACACTTAATTTTATTTATTCTAACAATAATTTCAACACTTATGGCAGGTGCAGTCCAACTTGGAGCAAATCCATTTTCATCAGAAATTTTAAAAGGAATTCCCTTTTCATTTTCTATAATGACAATTTTATTATTTCACGAAATGGGACATTATATTCTTTCAAGAAAATTTAAAGTAGATGCTACACTTCCATATTTCATACCATTTCCAAACCCTATAATAGGAACTATGGGTGCAGTAATTAGAATTAGGTCTATAATTCCAAACAAAAAATCACTTTTATATATCGGTGCAGCTGGACCTTGGCTTGGGCTGTTTGTTTCAATTATTGCTTTAATAGTAGGTTTAAAACTTTCAAAAATTGTTCCTCATAGCTTATCAGGTGAAGGTTTTACACTTGGAGAAAGTTTATTATTTAAAATAATTGCTTATTTAGTAATTGGGGATACTCAAAATCAAATAATTATTTTACATCCAATTGCATTTGCAGGTTGGCTTGGACTATTTGTAACAAATTTAAATTTAATTCCAATTGGTCAGCTTGATGGTGGCCATATCGCATATTCATTATTTGGAAAATATCAAAAGTACATTTCAATTATTACTTGGATTTTCCTAATAATTTTTGGATTTCTATATTGGAATGGATGGCTTGTTTGGGCTATCCTAACACTAATTCTTGGTTTAGATCATCCAAAGCCTCTAAATGATTTTACTGAATTATCAAAAAAAGATAAAATTTATGCAGTCTTATCTTTAATTCTTTTTATTTTAACATTTATGCCAAATCCTATAAAGGTATGAAAACCGCAATAATAACAGGTGCAAGTAGTGGAATTGGTAAAGCTATTGCTTATGAATTAGCAAAGGAAAAGTACAATTTAATTTTAATAGCAAGAAGGGAAAATTTATTATCTGAAATTTGTAATGAACTTTCAAAAAATTACAACATAAAAGCTCATTATATTGCTATGGATCTTTCTAAAAATAATGATTTTTCGTTTATAAAAAATTACTTTCTTGAAAATTTTGATAGTATTGATGTTCTTGTTAATAATGTAGGAGTGGGGTATTATGGAGAAATTGAGAAAATAAGTGTTGAAGATATTGAAAAAATCTTCTGGACTAACCTGTTTTCACATATTCTAATAACAAAAGAAATTGTTCCATTAATGAAAGAACAAGGTTATGGAATTATTGTGAATATAATAAGTTTGATAGCTTTTTATCCTTTAAAAAAATGGTCATTATATTCTGCTACAAAATCCGCACAAATGGGATTTTTTAAAAGTTTAAGAAAAGAACTTTTTAGAAGCAAAATTAGGGTTATAAATGTCTATCCTGGTGCCACTGAAACGGAATTTTTTAAAAATTTAGAATTACCATATAAATTCCCTAAATTAGATAGCCCACAAAAGGTGGCTAAAAAAGTTGTTAAAGCAATTAAGAAGAATAAAAATAAAGAGGTATTTATATCGCTTTGGGGTTGGCTTGCGCAGAAACTATCTGTTTGGTTTTAATTTCTTCCATCCAATCTTTTAAAATTTTTGCCCTTTTCTCAATAGGAATATAATCTATCATCAAAATACCATTTAAGTGATCTATCTCATGTAAAATTGCTCTTGCCAACAATCCTCTCGCTTGAATTTCTATTTCTTCAAATTGTCTCGTTTTTAAATTTAATTTATGTGCCTTAACAATAACAAATGTTGCTCTTTGAATTTTAACATATAATTCAGGGAATGATAAGCAACCTTCTTCATCAACTTCTGAACCTTCCTTATAAATCAATTTAGGATTTGCTAAAACTAAAAAACCTTTCCCTTCCTTAACACCTTCCAAATCAATAACACATAATCTGTGAATTTCTCCAACTTGATTAGCAGATATACCAAGTCCTTGATAAAATCTCATTGTATCAATTAAGTCAAGAGCAAGTTGTAAAACTTCAAAATTAAATTCTTTAATTTCAATTGTTTTTTGTCTTAAAAATTTATCAGGATATATAAGAACTTGTCTAACCATTTATTTTACAACCTCACTTACTGCCCATTTCTTAATTTTTATTGGAGTGCCTTCACTCTCTATTATAAAATAATCATCTCCTACAATTTGTATTTCACCGATTATACCAGATGTTGTAATAACTTTATCACCTTTTTTTAAACTTTTTATCATTTCTTCTTTTTTCTTTCGCTCTCTTTGTTGTGGAAGAATAAGAATTAGATAGAAAATGAGAAAAATCAGAAGGTAAAAAATTAAAAGCGAAATCCAACTACTACCTGTTTGATTTTGCATACTTCAAAATTTTAAAGCATAAAGTATAAAATATAATGCTTTGCCTAGTAATTCCAAAACTATTTATTTTACTATATTTAAGCCTTCGGCTTATAAATACCCGTTTAAATCTATAATTTCCTCAAAGCTTTTATAAGTTATTGATAATCAAGGATTTAACAATAATTACTGGACAAAGCAAAAATATAATGCTGTGTCTAATAATTCTAAAATTATTTAAGCCTTCAACTTAAACTTCGCCCCCCTGTAATCCCCCAATTAAATCAATAGTTTTCTTAAAATTTTTATAAGTCATTGGTAATCAATAATATAATGGCTTTAAAATGCCTAATTTTTTTAATCCTTTTCAATTCTCATAACTTCTAAGAATATCTCTGCAGGAACTTCAACTCTTCCCATCATTTTCATTCTTTTCTTTCCTTCCTTTTGTCTTTCTAATAATTTTCTCTTCCTTGTAATATCTCCTCCATAACACTTAGCAGTTACATCTTTCCTAATAGGAGGGATTCTTTCACTTGCTATAACTCGCTTTCCTATACTTGCCTGAATTTTAACTTCAAATAGTTGTCTTGGAATCAAATTTTTTAATTTTTCTACAATACCTCTTGAAACTTCATATGCTTTTTGTCTATTGACTACAAAGCTTAAAGCATCTATTTTTTCATTAGCAACATAAACATCAACTCTTACTAAATCACTTTCTCTAAAACCAATAAATTCATAATCCATAGAAGCAAAACCTCTACTTGAACTTTTCACTTTATCAAACAAATCAAAAATTATTTCAGAAAGTGGCATTTCATATTCAATTTCAACAAGTTTTTGATCGATATAAAATATATTCTTTTGTATTCCTCTTCTGTTTTGAAGTAATGTTATGATATTACCGATGTAATCAGATGGTGTTAGGATTTTAACCAAGACGTAGGGTTCAAATGCTTTAAGATAATAATCTGGAAAGTCTTTTGGATTGTTTATCAAAATTTCAGAGTTATCTGTAAGAATAACTTTGTATTCTACATTAGGTAATGTTATTACAACATCAAGATTATGTTCTCTTTTAATTCTTTCTTTAAAAATTTCAAGATGTAAAAGTCCAAGAAAACCCATTCTAAAACCAGGACCAAGTGCTGGTGAATTTTCAGGAATATAGATTAATGCTGAATCATTCAAAGATAATTTTTCAATAGCTTTTCTTAAATTTTCAAATTCTGATGGATTTATAGGATAAACACCAGCATATACCATAGGCTTTACCTCTCTAAATCCTTCAATGGCTATTGTTTGAGGATATTTTGCATCTACTATTGTATCACCAACTTTTGCTTCTCTAATTTCTCTTATATTGGCAGATATATAACCAATTTCACCTGCTGAAAGTTTTTGAGCTTTTATTCTTCCTTTTGGATGGAAATAGCCAACTTCTATAACTTCATATTCTTTTCCCGTTGCTTTAAATAAAATTTTCATTTTTGGTTTAATTTCACCTTCAAAAACTCTAATATAAGGTATAACTCCAAGATAATCATCAAATATGGCGTCAAAAATAAGAGCTTTTAACTTATCATCATTAGTTTTAGGACTTGGAATTTCTTCTATTATTCTATCTAAAAGTTCTTCAACACCCCAACCATATTTTGCTGAAATTTTTGATACTTTTATATTACCAATTAAATCTATTATTTGTTTTTCAACTCTTTCAACTTCCGCATTTGGTAAATCTATTTTATTTATGACAGGAATAATAGTTAAATTTTGTTCAAGTGCTAAATATAAATTTGATATTGTTTGCGCTTCTATTCCTTGACTCGCATCTACCAATAATATAGCACCTTCAACGGCTTTAAGACTTCTTGATACTTCATAGTTAAAATCAACATGGCCTGGGGTATCAATAAGATTTAAAATATAACCTTTGTATTCCATTCTTACTGGATGCATTTTAATAGTTATGCCCTTTTCTCTTTCTAAATCCATACTATCAAGAACTTGTTCTTTTATTTCGTCTTCCCTTAGTGTTTTTGTAATTTCCAAAAATCTATCTGCTAATGTTGATTTTCCGTGGTCAATATGTGCAATAATACAAAAATTTCTAATTTTGGAAATCATATTGTAGTGTTTAAATTTTAAAGTGCTAGGTTCAATAATTTTAGCTGTGTCTAGTAATTCTGAAAATATAATTATTTCTTATTTTGCCCGCCCACCCTGAAAATAAGGCTTCGCCTTATAAATACCCATTTTTCGGCTATGGGGGGCGAAGCCCCCCATTAAACCCCCCCATAAAATCTATAATTTCCTTAAAATTTTTATAAATTGTTGATAATCAATAACTTAACACTACTTATTGGACAAAACACGCTTATAACTTCAAGCAAATTTTTTATAAAAAACAATTTATTTAGAATACAGAAATGCTAATAAACCTTTTTGAGCATGAAGTCTATTTTCTGCTTGTTCAAAAACTATTGAATTTTCACTTTCAATTACTTCGTCAGTTATTTCTTCATCTCTATGAGCAGGAAGACAATGCATAATTTTATAATCTTTTGGAGCAAATTTTAAAACTTCACTATTTAATTGATAATCCTTAAAAATTTTTTTCCTTTCTTCTGCCTCACTTTCTTGACCCATACTTGCCCAAACATCTGTATAAATAAAATTACTATTTCTTATAGCATAATTTATGTCATTTGTAATTTCAATTTTAGCAGAAGTTTTCTTTGAAATTTCAAGAGCTTTATTAACAATTTCCCTATTTGGTTCATAGCCCTTAGGACCAGCCCATATAAATCTATTTCCAAAGTAGGAAGATATTAACATTAGTGAATGACAAACATTATTTCCATCACCAACAAAACCAAGTGTAAAATCATTTGAAAAATTAGTAATTTCAAAAATTGTTAGAAAATCAGCAAGAGCTTGGCAGGGATGTTCCAAATCTGATAATGCATTTATTATTGGAATTCTTGTCCATTTTGACATTTCAATTAAAGTACTATGAAAATAAACCCTTGAAACAATACCATTAGTCCATCTATCAAGATTTCTTGCTACATCTTTAACTGGTTCTCTTTGTCCCATTCTTACGCTTTGATGCTCTAAATATAGTGCATATCCTCCAAGTTGAGTTATTGCTATTTGAAATGTAGCAATTGTTCTAAGAGATGGTTTTTCAAATATAAGTGCTATCGTTTTATTTCTTAGAAGATTTTCAAAATAAAGTCCTTTTCTAAAATTTCTTTTAAACTCGTATCCTAATTTTATAACTTCTTTTGTTTCATCAATAGAAAGGTCTAAAATTGACAAATAATCTCTTTTCATAGCTTGAAAATTTTAAAGCAAGGGGTAAGTTTTTTATGTTTTATCTAAGAATTCTGAAATGTGGATTATTTCTATTCTTTGCCCACCCACCCTATATTTAAGCTTTCAGCTTATAAATACCCGTTTAAATCTATAATTTCCTCAAAGCTTTTATAAGTTATTGATAATCAAGAATTTAACAATAATTATTGGACAAATCGGCTAAGAAACTAGCTAAATTCCAATCACCTTTAAATAATCTGAAAATAAGACTTTATTTATTAGCATTTTTTGCGAAACCTAATTTTTTCTTAAAATCTTCCATTTTATCAATTATTTCCTTGTTTATAGATGGTCTTATTTCGTCTAATGCTTTTTTAATATCATCCTCTATAATTTTTTCTCTATTACCATTAATTGCTATTTCTTTTGACACTTTACAGAGTTGATATATATCCGCACCACAATAATATTCATTAGCAGTACCACTTTCATAAATGTTTTTTAATAAACTTGGTAATATATTTGTATTAAGTAGGTAGTCAAAATTATTTTTATTGTCATAATACTTTTTTAGACTATTTTCTAAAATTTGTTTTACTTGTCCTATATCTGGTGGTGGCACATAAAATACTGCGTCAAATCTACCAGGTCTTAAAAACGCTGGATCTATCATTTCTGGTTGGTTTGTTGTCATAATTATAAATATGAGATTTTTATTGACCTCATATTCAAAAATTCTACTCCACTGAGAAAGTAATGTAGGTGTTACTCTTTGCATTACAGAAGAAGTTTGTTCTTCTCTTTTTCTTAAAATCCATTCTGCTTCATCTATAAATAAAACCCCTCTTTCTGATGATAAAAGTTCATTAAATATATTTTCAACTCTTTTCTCTGCTTCACCTGGAAAACCACTTATATCATGTGCTTTTATTTCAAAGTACTTACCATCAATTTCATTAGCAAGAGCCCTTGAAAACATCGTTTTACCTGTTCCTGGCGGTCCAAATAATAAAATTCCATATTTTGGATTATGGTCTAATTTTTCAACAAGCTCTTTCCATTTATTCCAGTCCATTTGACTAGTTTTTTGAAAACTAATTTTCCTCTTTATGTAATTTTTAAGACCATCAAGTCCTGCAATATCATCAAATTTTATTTTGGTTCCAGGTTTAAATAAACAAGCATTTACAATTTCTTCAAACTCTTGGCCTGTAATAAAACCCCTTTCTGAATATTTAATTTTAATTTCTGAAGCAAGGTGGGGATACCTACTACTAATTAAACTTAAATAAACATCAAATTTTTTATCTGTCTCTCTAAACTTAACCCTGTAAGGAAAATTAACTTTATTATTATAGTGTCCAAAAATATCATTTTTATCATCATAATAGCCATCACTTTCTGCTTCATAAATACCCATAATTCTATAATCTTTATCCTCCTTAACAATCAAAATAGCTTGATCACCTTTTTTCACTTCACGAAGATAATCACGATTATCAGCAAAAATTTTATGTTCAAAAACCTTTTCAAGTGTATAAGATGTAGCAATAGTTATAAAGTAATTTCTCTCTGTCATATTAAAACCTCCCGTAAATAACCAAGTTTGTTCCTATAAAGTTTTTGTCTCTTTGTAAAAACTCAAACCAAAACGAATTATGAGAAAAATTACTATCAACTTCCGCATAAACAACACTTCCCGCTTTTAGAGCCTTTTTTACAAATTTATTTAATCCAAGTTGTCTTGAATCTATCGCTAAATTTATAAATCCATTTGAAACAAGCGATTTAATTTTTATTCCATTTATTGAAGGTAAAATATCATTTCCTAAATTACTTGAAAATGTAGCAGGTGTTAAGAAAAGGATTTTTATTATATCTCCTTGATTTACTTTTATTGCCTCTCTAAATAGATTTTTTATGTCAGAATTATTTTCAATCTCATAATAGGCGCTTTTCATTTCACCACCAAGTTTTAATGACTTTGGTTCTTTTTTGAAGAAATTGTAAATTTTATTTTCATCAAGATTGGCTTTTTTTAGCTCATTATTATCAAAATCAAATTCAACCCAAAAGACAAAATACCAATCGTATTCTTTATATCCATTTTCCATCTTATACTTTCCATCTTTCAATCTCAAAAAATCAATTCTATAAAGTCCATCTTCCTCAACAACAGTATGATAACTCATATCTTGCCTTATTCCAACCCTATTTTCATATTCAAAAATATCTTTAAACTTGATAATTTCATTTTTATCTGGAATTTGTCCATTTAACCATTTTTTAAGACCATCTTGACTTATAAATCCATCAAAGTCTTCAACCTCTTCCTCTCCAAAATAAATAGCAAATTTTTCAATTGGATTTGGTTTGTTTGTATTATTTGGATTAAAAAGCTTATAATTTTCATTTGGAAATTTCAGAAGATAAATTTTATCATCTTTTCCTTTTCTTCCTGTGTAAATATCAGCAGGTTTAGGAAAATAGATTTTTCCATCTTTTTCATTATAAAGAAATGGACCATAAACAGCTTTTAGAATTTTTGTAATATCTATTTTATATTCCCAATAAATTTTAGAGCATATAGCACTTGCAAAAGTATGAGGAAAAGGAGGAAAAATTGAACTTGCAATATCTCCAAGATTAAAAGGCTTTCCACTTCCAAAAAATAAAACATCATAAGGTTTTATTTTGAATTTAAGCATGTTTTAAACCTCCCTTGGGTAAATTTTTTGTTTATTTCTAACAAAAATAGATATCAAATCCCAATTGACACGCTCATTTATTTCACGATCAGGATAAAATATCAAATCTTTTTTTGGTTTTGGTTTATATATTATAAAAAGCAAAACATAATTACTCTGTGAAATCTCAATAATTTTAAACATCAATGGGGAAGCCTTTCTTAAATTTCTGTATCTTCCTACACTAACTATTGGAAGCCCAAAAACTATCCTTTGATTTATATTTTTTGATTGTCTAAATTTTTTGTATTCAGAACCAGCTTGATCCATAAGGTTTTTCCAATCATTTTTCTCCTCGTATTTATAAACTTCAAAGTGTTCAAAAAGGTAAGGTATGCCATTTCTTGGTTTAGGATTTAAAATATTTTTTATCTTTTCAAGATTATCTTTTATCCAATTTTCTATTTGAGGTGTCGGTAAGAAACTCAAATCAAAACAATTTGATATTAAATCTTTATTATTTTCTTCAATTTTCTCTACTTTTATTGACCCGAAACCTCTTCTGCTTCTACTTCCAAAATTTCCAAGATTAAATGCAAGCCATAAAGCACAGAAAAATTTTTTAATATCATCATCAGTTGATTTGGGATGAAAACGAATGGTTAAGGTAAAAGTCGTATCTTCTGGAATTAGTTCTCTCTTATTTGCCTTTAATGAAAATCCTAAATAGGAGTATCCTTCTAATTGAAGGTATAAAGGATAATAAATGAACGGACTATACTTTGTTATATCCTTAATCTCAGGTTTAGATAAAAACTCCTCAATTTGTTTTTTTATATAAGTAAGCTCGCGTAAATTTTTCTTTAAACTATCTAAATTTCTTTGTAGTTTTTGTTTTTCCTCGTGATTCTTTTCTTTTTTAAGTTTTTCTTCTATTTTATTTATTTCTTCTCGTGTTTCCTTTATTCCTTTTTCCAATACTTTTGTTTTATTATCTTGTGCAAAACTTTTAATTCTATCTAAGTTAAATTCCTCTTTACTTAGACTTATTCTCACCAATCCCTGATTTGCTTTATCTCCACCCCATCCAAAAATTCTTCTTTCATCTTCAATAGAACCACCTGCAATTCTAAACCACCATCTCAAAATCCCATTTATGCTTTGAGTTCTCAATTCTGCCTGCTGATTTGCTCCACCAAGAAAAAGAGGCGTTATGATTTTACACTTTAAATTAAAAGTTCTCATCATAACTTAACCTCCTATGTAATTTTTAAGAGTTTCTATTTGATAAATAAACCTTTTCATACTCTAACCTCCCTTGATAAAAATCTTGAAATTAAAAAGAGATTGACAAAATACTTCACCTCAAAGTTGTAGTTTTCAAATTGTTTTATGATTTCTTCAATATATTTTTTATTTTCAACCTTCTTTCTAAAATAAATTCGTTTTAGTTCAACTTTTAAAAGTTCTTTATTTTCAATCATTTCATTTTCATAAATTTCTGAAAATTCCTTTGCGAAACCTGATGGAATTTGCTCATTTTTGAACTTACAAATTAAGTCATTTATAAAATTAATTAAATCCCATTTCCCACCTGTATCTCTAATTTCACCTGAATGAGAAATAACTCTTATACAAAAGGCATCTTTTTTAAATGTCTCTTTTGCCATTTTTTCAGCATTTCTTACTTCCTTCAAGGCAAGATATAATGGATATTTATGATGAACTATAACAATTCCAGCACTCATACTTGCCTTTGGACTTAACACTTCTTTAAAAGTTTTTTGTAAATTAAAAGCACAACTTAAAACTTCTTCAATTGGCAAGAATGCTAAAAGATCATCACCACCTGCATAAATGAGCTTTCCATAATGATAATCTTCAACGATTTTTCTAACTTCTTCAAGTGCAAATTTTGAAAGTCTTCTTGAAAATGCTTGGTGAATTGATGGAGAAACAGGATGTTCAGAACAGAGAAGCTTTTTAAGTTCATCTATATCTTTTCCTTCACTATATGAAATTAAAGTATCAATAACTTTTGAGTGAATTGTATCTTTTATTTTTGGATTAAATTCACCTTTTAACCACTTGCCCATATTATCTCCATCCATTTGTAAAATAGCATAGTATTTTGAAGGGGAGATTTTGTTATTTTCTATGAATTTAAGAATATCTTCATAATCTCCTTCACTCACATCTAAACCATATTCCTTTTTAAAATAATCCTTTCTGTAAGTTTCTTTCATTAGGAATTGTCCGTCTATTTGATAAAGTAGATCATTTTTTAATTTTGGAACGGAGATCGTTTCGGGAAGTTTTTGTGTGAATAACCTCGGTTTTTTAATTAAATTACCTTGGTTATCTTCTTCGTATTTAAAATTAAAAATATTAACAAATTTTTTCTTCACCTGTTCATCCAACCTTCTCTTTTCTCCAATACTTGCCATTTCGGAAGTTGAAGGGAATTTAATTTCAGTTTGTAATTTAAGTTTTTCCTTTATTATTTCAGGAAATAATCTTTTTGTTATACAAACACCGCAGAGTTTCTCGCCTTTCTTCAATAATCCTGGTTTCTTATTCCTTAAACTATTCCAATCTATATCCAAAACCTCAAACTCACCACATAAATGACATTTTTCTCCTCTACTTTCATAATAATTTTCTTCTAAAACATTTCTAATTGATTTTCTTGCTCCAAGAAGTTTTTCAGTAAGTTCTAATAATAATGAATAGGCAGAACCAACATTAGCAGGTTTATAATAAGGATGTTCTACAATTGTTTTTATTGTCTGATAAAGATTATTGTTGTTTGAAATCAATTTTCCATAATCTTCAAGAGCTTCATTTGGACTATAATTTTGAGTATCATTTGTCCAAGGCAAAACTACCCAATATGCTTGGAAGTAGTTTAAAAGATGAGTTTTGATTTGGTATTTAAGATTTTGATTTGAAGAACAATTTGAGAGTTTATCGGAAACTTTTTTAGAAATTTCTTCTAATTCATCTCTAAAAGTTTTTTCAACTTCTTTTGCCAAATTATTTCCATTTTCATAAGGAATAATTGCTAAAAATCTATTTGGAAAGTTTGCAATTGTAAGAGTTTCATCAGAAAAAGCATTATCTATGAATTTTTTGAAATAGTGTTCATTAGAAAAATTTTGGATTATAGGGGAATTCTTAAACTTCTCATAAAGCCATCTATCAACTAATGGTTGTCCTAAAAGATTTGGGAATATAACATTATCAGGTCCAAGTTTTTCCATCACTACTTCAATACATTTATATATGAAATACGAAAGCATATAACTACCTGCCCATAAATCAGATGTTTTCCTTGCTTTTGAGATAAATTCTTGAACAGGTGATATTGTAAATAGTAAGAATGCTGGTTTTGGTAAAGCAGAAACAATAGCAGAAGTTTGGACTAAATGGTCGTAAATTGAATGGTTTGGAGCTCTTGTATCAGCAGGATGTTTTTCAATTTCAGGGAAAATTTCGGGATAAAAACGCCAAAGGAAGAGAAAGATAAATTTTGCTCTTTCACCTTGATTTTGAAAAGTTAAATTTCCAAGTTTTTCAAATAATTTTTTAACTTTTTCTTCGTCGGGTGATTGAATTGGTTCTTTTCTTTTGGAGAAAATATCTATGAATTGACATTCATGATAATCAACTTGGGAAGATTTTTCAAATTGATCTTTTTTATTCTGCTCATTGAAATTTGGCTCGATAATGACTCTACTTTGAGCGAAAGAAAGTTTGTCTGAAATACTTACAATATCTTCTTTAAGACTTTCATTTGGAAATATCTTTTGAAAAAGTTTTTCAGCCTCATCATAATGGGTTTTTATAAACTTTGCCTTATATGGTGGGTCGTGAAGCAAAGCTTTTAATTTAAGCTTCCAGTCCATAGTTTTACCTCCTTGGTATTTCCTCTATTAAAAATTCTTGAATTATATTTTCGCATGAACGATTAAAGTTTTGAACTATATTTGAACCATTAAAAATTATTGTGTTTTTACTTATCGTAAATAAGTTTTGATTTAAAATTCTCAATAAGCCTCTATGAGCAAAGAAATTTCTTTTTAATTTTTTGAGATCATTTGGAAGAAGAAAACTTTTCTTAGATTTGAAAAACCTATTTATTTCTAAAATTATCTCATTTCTTAAAGTAGCAATTCGTCTATATAACTTTCTTGTTAATTCTACAATTTTAATCTGACTTACTTGACTTTGATTTTTGAATCCAATTTTATTTAAAATAAATGAAATTAAGTAAATTTTTACTAAATCTGAAGTTTTTTCAGAAATTTGAATTTGCCTTTTAACAACATTTCCATTAACCAAAATGTTTGAATAAAAATTATTTAATTCAGCTCCAATATCATTTTTTAAATTGTTCAAATCGGGCATATAGTAATAAATGAAGTAAGGAAGACCATGAATAATTGAAGAACCAAAACAATAATATCTTAATTCATTATTTTGTTGATTTTTCTTAATCATTTGCTTAAATTGATTTAGCAAGTTATGGTCTATTGAAATTGGAAAGTTTGGGAAAACTTGAAAATTAACTATTTTATTTATTCTGTATTTGCTTTTTGTAGAAACGGGAGCGACAGGTTCAGAATAAAGAACTTTTAAATTTACCATAAAGAAATAAGATAAAATTTGAGCCATCTCATAAATGGCATCATAAATTGAAACAATATGATAATTTTGCCCATGCGTAATATCAAAAACTATTTCTATATTTTTGTCATTTGAATTAAGAACATTTTGAATAATATAATCAGTAAGTTCGTATAAAGTAATATGATAAAAATCTCTTGGATTACCTTCATAAGATGAATTAGAATAATTGCCAACCCCTGGTGAAACTATTATCTTATTTACTTTAATTTGATGTTGATTAATAATGCTTTGGGCACAATTTATTGCTCTTTGCTTTACATCATTATAATCAGAAAATGGATTTGGATCATAACAATCACAATTATTCTTATTACTTTTTGGTAAAAAACTTGAATTAGCAAGTGTATCTGAAATTACAATAATTGCATAATTTGGATTTTCAACTTTATGAATCACTTCCAAACTTGTTGAAGCAATAGTAGTCTGACCTTCATATTCATATTCTACAATTTCCCAACTACATGGATTTCCCCACGTTGCTATAAGCACTTTCATTTTTTAGCCTCCTTCTGCCATTATGACATCAAAAACTTTAACTTCCTTACTATTCGTTGAAACATAAACAAAATATCTATCATAACTTAAAGAATAAAAAGCACCTGCAATACTTTGAACCTTTTGACCTCCTGTTGTATCAATTAAAATTTCATTATCTTTCAGACTTTTTTCCTTTAATTCTCTAAATGCCTCTTCCAAGGCTAATATATTTTTTTCAAGATTTTCAAAATCTATACCTTGATTGTGTCCTATAATTTGAACATTTGGAAAGAATTTTTTTACAAGCTCTTCAAAATGTTTGATTTGATTATAAGAGCCATTTTCACTTCCAATAACATAAAGGTATTCAATTTGATTATATTTTTCTAAAATTCTCAATTGCATTTCCCAAGAACATCTTGGATATGATAAGTAAAAACTTTCAAGGTTTTCAAAATCGCAAGGATTAAAACTTTGTGGCATATTATTCCAATAACTCAAAAACATAACTAAACCCTTAATTTTTTTTGGTGAAACTTCTTTAACTGAAAATCTTAAACCTTCCGAACTTCTTATATATAACCAAATTACTAAAAAAGCACTTGAAGATAATGAAAATTGGATAAAAACTAATAAATTTTCTTTTAAAAATTCCCTTAAAGCGAAAGCAAAAAGAAGAACAACAAAAGCAGAAAGGACAATAGCAAAAAATAAATGATTTTCTTTTATTTTGCTCAATTTTCCAATAAGCCAATAAAAAGATAAATTTAAAATAATAATACCTCCTGAAATTCCTACAAAACATAAATTGCCTTCATATAATAATTTTAAAAATTCAGCAAATCCATCAGCAAACCAAGAAACTGAAAGAATAAAAATTAATGCAATTATAAAAGTTTGAGGTTTTCTAATTCTACCTAATTGTCTAATTAAGAATTCCATTTACTTTCAATCATTTCCTAATATCTCCATCGCCAAAAGTTTCAAAAGTGGTCTTTGATCTTTCGTTTTATAGTAGTATTCTACCAGTGCTCTTGCTAATCTATATGGAATTTCAAAAGATAAGACAAAAAACGAAAACCAATAAAATGGATAAAATGGATAATAACGCCTTAAAATGTAAATTATTTCATCAATATCATATGGATAAAACCACCAATGTATCCTATTAAACTTTCTATCTTTCCAATCTTCAAGAACAAATGGAAGAAAGTCTTTGTTATATTTTAACCAATAATAGCAACCTTGATATTCAAGTGGTTGATTTTTTATAAATTCAGAAACAATAGCTTTTTCCTTATCAAAATGAATAAATGCAATAGCATTAGCAAGACTTTCTTCTATAATCCTCTCGTGTTCATTTAATTTATCTGTTTTTAAGTAAGCATGGACAAGCTCGTGAATAAGGACTTTTTGAAATATAATTTGAGGTTCTTTATGCTTATAAATCCTTTCAGGACAAATATAAATTTTATTTTCATTCTTAGAATAGCAAGCAAGAGCAGGAAAAGTCCATTTATTACATTCAGAAACCTCACCCCATAAAGAATTTACAATACTTACACTTTCTTCATAATTTCCAATATTTTCATTGAAATTTACTATTCTCTCTCTAACCTTCCTAATAGCGGAACGGGCACATTCAGGGTCATATCCTTTTTGAGGAGGACAAATGTTGTCCATCGTTTTTTCATTTACAAGCTCAATTTGAGAAATTTCAGCATATGCTTTTGCTAGAAAAGTTAGCCTACTTACAGCAGATCTTACAAGACCAAAGCTTATTTGTATTGAACTATCTCTATTTTTAACCTTTTCCATATCTTAACCTCCTTTTAAAAAACTAAATTTCTTAAAATAAAACTTCCTTTACTTGTTATTTTCAATCTATAAACTTCTGTATCCCTTTCAATATCAACAAGACCATAAATTTCAAGCCTTGTTAATTCATCGTTATATTTATCAAAAAGAATTTTAGCATGTTCTCCACTTATAATAGTTTCCTTTGACAACTCTTTTAAAACTTCTAATTCCCTTCCCTTTGGCAAATAAAATAATTTTGGAAGAAATACAACTTCATTAAATTCCTCATTCATATAATAAATATCGCAGTTAAGTAAAAATCCCGCTAATGCACAAGTTATAACATGAGCTTTAAGTCCTCCCGTCGGATTAAAATAAACATTATATCCTTCATTCATCTTCTTACTTGCAATTGAAATAAGTCTATCAAGAAGTTCAACAATACCTTTTTTAAATTCATCTCTTGCATATTTTTCATCAAATTGTGCCTCAAAGAAATATCCTGAAACTTCATAAGGATTATAAAGTTTAACACCTATTTCTTTTAAATAACTTTCTATTGCTCTTCTTGAAAGTTCGTTTGAATTTGTACTCGTTCCAAAAAGATAAACTTCAATATCATTATAGTTTTTATTTTCAATAACCCTTAAAAATGTATTTAGTTCAGCACAGCTCAACTTAGGATTTTCTTTTATGAATCCTTTAAGCTTTTCAATCGTTTGAGGATTTTCCAAAAGTTCTTTCCACTTATTTTCATCAGCAATTCTTATATCACTTGGAATTATGTTTTTCCTTTGAGCATTCGTTATAAGAGAAACACCTGTGCTTATTATATGAAATTCTTTCATTTTTTAACCTCCTCTTTAAAAAGTCCATATCCAAGCCTTGTTTTTGAACCAACACCAAACTCACAAAGAGCCTCTTTTAAAATCTCACCAAAAAATTTCTGATTTCTTATTAAATCCTCAACACAATTTTTAACCTTTTCCGAAAAATTATCTTTTATCTTTTCCCATCTAAAATCATCAAACAAAACATTAAATTGAAATTCAACTCCTTCCTTTACTACTAAAAAGAAAATAGGTCTTGGATTTTCCCAATCACCAGGAGCACTTTTTCCTTCATAATAACTTGGATAATGAACATTCATTATGTCAAGGTCAAAAATTTGAGAATTATTTTCTGTTGGATAGGCATCAAGGAATAAAAGTAGTCCTTTGAAATTTTGAGCTCCAAAAAGAAGTTGGTATTTTAGAATTTCTTCATCATCTTTGACAAGTTCTTTATAGAATTCTTCTTGAATTTGAATTCCTTTGCTTTCTGCCAATTTCCAAAACGCAACTGCTCTACAAACGCCTTTTAAAGCACTTCCTGGAATATAAGGCACACCAAGAATATGATGTAATGTTATTGAAGTTTCAAGAACATGTTGTGAGCCAAGACCAATAATTAAACGAGATTGGGTTGAAATTCTATTACTATATACTAATTCATATTTTTGATTTTTTACAAGAAAACTAACTTGTTCCTCAATTCTCTTTAATGAGATTCTGTATGGATAATACACTTTACTATTTGAAAAATTAACATTAGAAAAACTTTGAAGGAAATTCCTCTTTAACTTTGTGTTCTCAATTATTTCTTTTTTGATAAGTTTTGTTAAGGCGAGAGAGGCATTTTCGCAATTTTGGAAATTTATAGAAACACCATTATAGATTTTATTTATAAGGTCATTATAACCTTTCATCCTCCAACCTCCTCTTTAACTTTTTTAAACCTTTCTATAAGGTTTTCTTGCAGCAATTTTTCAAACCCCAATTTTTTAATAATCCCTTTTTCAAACTCTTGAAAGGTTTTTTGTTTTTAACCATTTTACTCCTCTTTTAACTCTACTTCCGCCATCCTTTTAAGCCATGTTGCTATGTTTAAAACTTCACTTGTAGTAAGTCTTAATGTTTGAGGATCAGTTTCAAGCAAAAAATCAAGCAGGTCTTTGTTTGGGTTATTATTTTTCCAATCTAAATATGGTTTAAAGTTTAACTTTCCTAAAATTTCAGAAATATCTTGAAAAATTTGCCCTCTGTCTTTTCCTTTTGATTTATAGAATGCTAATGCCGGAATTAGGCCGTTATTAACAATTGTAGAGGGCAGTCGCTTGATATAAGAAGAATAATCTTTTATATAATCCTTGTTATTAGTTTTTTTTATCCTCCTTACACACTCCAAAGAAAGTTCCGCTATCTGTTGATGTTTTGTTTTTATAACACTACTCATAGTTTAACCTCCTTCTGTCTTATGAATTTCTATTAGGTTAAATTTTCCTTCTATAAGCTCGTTTATTCTTTTGTTTATTTCCTCGGTTAGCCATCTATTCCAAAGCAAAACGACCCCATAATAACCTTCTTTTGCTTTCTTTATTTGAATTATTAAAGGTGAAGCTCGCCCAAGTATTATTTTATCAACATTCAATTTATTTTTTAATGCTCTATAAAAATTATCTCTTAAATCATTCATACAATCTTGCCACGAATTCCATAAATTTCCATCTTTCTTGGTTATTAAGTAAATGGAAGTGTTTGAAATATTCATAAAATCATTATTATTTGAATTTTTTGGAAAGCTTGCCAACTTTTGTTTTATTTCTTTTTTAATTTTTTCAAAATCTTCATTCTCATTATCCAATTGAATACTTCCAAATCCTCTCCTCCATCTTGCTCCAATTCCACCAAAATTTGTCATAAAGAAAATAGTTTCAATCAATTCATTTTCAATTTTAACCTCATCGCAAGGTTTTAGAAATCTAAATTCTATTTGAAAATCTTTATTCTCAGAAAGCGATTTTCTTCTTATTGCTATATAGTTCCTCTTAGCTCCATTTTCACCATTTTTTCTTCTATCATTCATACATAAATAAGCATCAATTATTTTAGAAGGTTTATTCTTAATTCTTAACTTTACCCTTGAAGCAAGTTCTTGTGAGCCAAAAATTTCACTTTCATTTTTTCTTAAATCATTTAAATTCAAGCTTCCACCTTTATAAAATCTAAACCACCATCTTAAAATACCTTTTATAGATTGCTCTCTTAATTCTACTTTATCCTTATCAGCACCTGCCATAATTATTGGTGTTGTGATGTTAAATTTCAAACTTTTCATGATTTTTCCTCCTTAACCATCGTTTTAACTTTATTTACGAAATTTCTCATCTTATCCAAAAAATCAACCATATTTTTTAAGTCTTTTTCTTTTATACTACAATATTCGTAGGCTATTAAATTTCGTAAAAATACAACACTCTTTGCCTCTCTTAAATCCTCTTTGTTGATAATTCTATTTTTGCTAAGAATTTCAAAAACTTCCGAATATGTAGAAGGAAAACCTAACCTCTTTTTCATCACAACCGCTTCGGCAATATCTATTAAAGCATTAGCTGATTGAAAACATTCCATAGCCAAAGTGTTATAAATAAGATAATCTGATAAATTTTTATTTTTCAAACTTTTTGCTCCATTTAAATGTTTTTCAAACCTTAATATATTTTCTTCAATCCTCATTTAAAATACTCTCCCTTATCATCTTAAAACTTCTTACCCTTTCATGAAAATCCCTTAAAACCTTAAACTTTATTTCCGATAAAATTTCTTCATCTTTTACATATAGTTCCTTTCCAAATTTAAAAACTTCAAATTGGATATGTAAAGGCAATCTATGAAAAAGAACCAAGTCAAGTTTTTGGGAGTACATACTTCCAATTTCGTATTCATCTTTTTCATTAGGATTTTTTAAAATTACGCATATATCAATATCGGAAAGGGGATTACTTTCTTTCTTAGCGTAAGAACCAAAAAGATAAATTGCCACAACATTTTTATTCTTTTTGATTTTTCTTAAAATTTTATCCAATCCTTCCATTTTAGTTTCAACTTTCCATTTCAGAAAATCTTTTCAAATAATTTGAAAGTTTTAGTGCTTCAAGCGTTGCTTTTCTTAAAGTTTGCAAATCAGCATTTAAAAGTTCATTTAAAGCATCATTCTGAATTAAACCTTTCTTTTTCAGCCAATTTGAAATAGTGTTATAAACATTTTTTTCTTCTTTATAATAAGCAAGTGTCGGAATAAGTCCATTTGTCATTATAAGATTTGGAAGTTTTTTAAATTCTCTTTTTTCACTTTCACCTGAATTTTTTACTTCATCATTAGCAAATTTTGCTATTTCTTGTTCAAGGGTTTTGGCCGCCATGGGTTTGACTTTTTTGATTAGTGTTTATTTTTTCAAACTTTACTTTTACAAATCCTTTTCCAAGTGTCTCATCAGCGCCAAGTTGAAGGATTTGATGACCATTCGGAAATAAAGTAGATAATTCTCTTAAAACATCATCAGCACTATTTAAATTTGAAGACTTATTATACGGCTCACTTATGAAAACCAAGCTATAAAAAACACTTTCAGAAGGAATTAATTCTTCACTAAATAAAGCACCTTCCTTAACAGTTCCTGTTGTTTGGTCAATTCTAATTCTTGTCCTGATTTCAACAGCATAATTTACAAAATCCTTAAAAACATCATCTGAAACAATTGCAAAATGATTTTTGAAGAAGTCTTCATTAAATTCAGTTTGTGGAAGTAGTTTAAAAACTTCCTCTGCTATGTTATCAGAATTTTGATTATTTTCTATATCAAAAACGAATTCTTCAAAAGCAACTTGATTATTATCTATTTTTAAATCACTTGAAGAACATAAAATAACTTTTTCATTCTGTATATTATCTGGAATTTGTATATCATTCCCTTGATTATCTTTGAACTCTTTTCCTATACTCTTTAAATCCTCTTTTAACCTTTTCAAGACAAATGGACAAGTAATCCAAGCAAATGTTCCTTTTACAGAACGAACAGGAAATAGAAGAATTTTAGCATCAGTTATACTTATACAGCTTGCATATTGATCTGAGCCTTCTTCTGGACCAAAAATGACATTCACTTTATCTTTATCATTCCACTTTCTATAAGCAAGTTCTCTTACAACACCCTTTATACCACTTGACCATAGCGTAGGATAAGATGTATGTCTTTCTCTTTGAACAACATTATCAACAAATGATACACTTTGACCTGAACCCATATGTATTGGTGTTAGTGCATAGAATGTAAGATATCCTTTTTGCTTGTACATAAATTTACCTCCTAATTTTAAAGTGAAAGTCAAATTTTAAAGCTTTTTTCAAACTCAAAAAACCTCTAAAATTCAATAATTTCAAGAATTAAATTAACGAAATCGTTGAAAATACTAAATTTCCAAATTTTATTAAATTTTAAAACAAAAAGCTTTAAAATTTTAAATTTTTTATCTAATAGAATAGTTTTTTGTTAAGTCTTTATGACTAAAAATGGTTTTAATGGGGAGCTCTGCTCCCCCAAAGCAAAAGAGAGGGTTTTTTAAAGCCGAAGGCTTGTATTTAGGGTGGGTGGGAAAATATAATAAAATAAGGACTTTCAGAATTCCTAGACAAAATAGGACATAAATGCTTTGTCCAGTAAATAATGTTAAGTAAAAAGCCCCCCGAAGCCGAAATATGGGTATTTTTAAGCCGAAGGCTTAATATCAGGGCGAGTGGGAAAAATATAGAAATAATTATATTTTTAGAATTACTAGACAAACCAAAAATAAATTGCTTTGTCCAGTAAATAATGTTAAGTGCTTGATAGTCAATAACTTATTAAAAATTCATTAAAATTCTTGAAATAATGGGGGGAATTTAAGGGGGGCGGAGTTAAAGCCGAAGGCTTATATTCAGGGTGGGTGGGAGAAGTATAGAAATAATTATATTTTCAGAATTACTAGACAAAACAGGACATAAAAAACATTATGCTTTAAAATTTCAAAATATGAGAAATTTTATTTTTGTTTTTTTTATATCCTGTTCATCAGTTGTTGTAAATCAACCGCCAGGTCATATCGTTGCTTCTGAAAATCACTTAATGAATGGTAAAAAACAACTTGAAAAAGGTCATTGTAAGCAAGCTATTGAACAATTTGAAAAAGCGATAGAAAAAGACCCAACTAACTTCCAAGCATATTATTGGAGAGGAATTGCTTATGGTATGTGTGGTAATTGTAATGATGCACTATCAAGCCTTGAAATATCAAAAAAATATAAACCATCTGATATATGGGATGAAAGAATAAGTATTGCTATAAATTTATGTTCATCAAAAAAACAAAAAAAAGATTTTAGTATAACCTTAAAATGGCTTTGGGAATAAACGGAATTATCGGTTTATCATTAATAATTATGGATTTATCTATTAAAATCACTTTAAGTTTTTCAGGCATAAAAACATATCCCGATTTTGGACTCTTTTATGTAGGAATAATAAATGTTTTTTTCGATTTATTGAAAAATAATCTTGATAATTTAACACGAAATTTAGCTTCATTTTTTTTAATTATTTCTCTACTTTATCCAATATCAAATATCATTGAAAGTTTAACGAATTTAAGCTTTTTGTCCAAGCTTGAAACAGGAGGTCTTTGGAGTTTATGTATAGCAATAATAGTAATAGTGCTTTCAAAGTTGAGGATTTAAGAAAAAAAGCAAAATTTTTAATAATGTATAGAGGGATGAAAGAAGTAGAAGAATTATTGAAGAAAAATTACCTTGAAAAAATAGAAAATATGAATGAAAATGAAATTTTAGAACTTATAAATTTTCTTGAAAAAGATGATTGGACAATACTTAAAGAGATTCTGAAATGACAAGCACAATTAAAATTTTTGAATATGAGGGAATAAAAATTTCTGAAATTCCATTAGAGCTTTTAAATAAACTTTCAAGAATAAATAAAATCAAAATTTTAGGTAAAAAGCTTATTCCCGTTGGAATATCAGGATATTTAAAATTCAAAGACTATGAAATTATTATTCTTCCAAGACTAAAAATTGAAGACTATTTTTTTATTCTTAAAGAACTTGGAATTTATGAATTTTCAGAAGAAAAAATTGAACTTGAAAATGTTTTATATAACATTGTGAAATTTTATGGTGAAAATTTACTTGAAACTTCAAGGAAAATAGGTCCTCCATTAGAATATACAAGCGAAAAAATTGAAGAATCAGTAGTAAAAGGTAAAATAAATATAAGTGAAAGTATAAATCCTCCAAAGTTAAAACAAACAAGATGGATTATGGGCTTTGGTAAAATTTCAGGTGTTCTTCTTGGTGCTATGATTCATGCTTATAGAGTTTTTAAGACAGAAGAATTATTCTATCTCCTATCAAAAATTAAAATTATCTTTTCAGAAGCCAAACCTATTTTTAAACCTCAATATCAACTAAATCCACCAGAAGAATATGCAAATTTATTTAGATTAGCTAATTTTATTCTTGATAGTAGATTTATGGTTTTGCCAAATGGACTATTTATAAACAATTTCAGCCTATTTGAACAATTCGTATATAAAATGCTTTATAAAAATTATTTTACATTATATCAACAAGAAATAAAAGTTGATAAAATTACTTTGAAACCCGACTTTATAATAAATGGAATTCCAATTGATGCTAAATATAAATTTTCTATTGAAAATTCTGATATTTATCAAGCATTCACTTATGGTTCTGTTATTTCAAAAAATTTATCTATCCTAATTTATCCTTACCTTGAATATGAAATTAATATCCAAAATGTAAAAATAAAAGCAATACCAATCTTCAAAAATTTAGATAATTTTTCAATATTTTAGTTCTAAAACCTTTTTTTGGAATTTTTGGACACAGCATCAATATGGGCATTTTAAAGACGCAGCCTTTATTTTAGAGTGGGCGGGCAAAATATAGTAAAATAAATAATTTCAGAATTTTTAGACACAGCAAATTTAATCTGCTTTGTCCAGTAAATAATGTTAAGTGCTTGATAGTCAATAACTTATTAAAAATTCATTAAAATTCTTGAAATAATGGGGGGAATTTAAGGGGGGCGAAGCCCCCCAAAGCATAAGAATGGGCATTTTAAAGCCGAAGGCTTATATTCAGGGTGGGTGGGCAAAATAAGAAATAATCTATATTTCCGAATTACTAGACAAAACATCAGAATTTTGCTTTGTCCAATAAATAATGTTAAGTGATTGATAGTCAATAACTTATAAAATTTTTAAAGAAATTATTGATTTTATGGGGGATTATAGGGGGGGCTTTGCCCCCCATAACCGAAAAATGGGTATTTTTAAGCCGAAGGCTTAATATCAGGGTGGGTGGGAAAAATATAGAAAAATAAATAATTTCAGAATTATTAGACACAGCATCAGAATTTTTACTTTATGCTTTAAACTTTCCTTATGCATCTTGGAGCCCAAGAGCTTATCATAATTCTTGTAATTATTCTAATCCTCTTTGGAGCAGATAAATTACCAAAACTTGCAAAAGGACTTGGTGAAGCTGTAAAAGAATTTAGAAAATCTTCAAGAGATGATAACGGTAATTCAGAGAGTAAAGAAAGCAAGGATAATAAATCTTAAAGAAACTGAAATTCAAAGAGGATTAGTTGTTCTTGTAGCATTTGAAAATAACGATATTGAAGAAAAATTCCAAAAATTTATAAATAAAATTTTAAATTTGAGAATTTTTGAAGATGAGAATAATAAAATTAATTTTTCAGTAAAAGATATAAATGGAGAAATTCTATTAGTTCCTAACTTTACACTTGCTGGTTATTTGAAAGGAAATAGACCATCATTTGATAATGCTATGTCAATTGAAAAAGCAAGAGAATTTTTTGAAAAATTAAAACAAGAATTTTTAAATTCATATCCAAAAATAAAATTTGGAGAATTCCAAACTCATATGGAATTAGAACTCATAAACGATGGTCCTTTTACAATTATTTATAGCTTATAACAATTGCTTTGTTCATTTTTCAAAAAACAATCAAATAAAATTAAATTTTTTTAGAAGCTTTGAATTATCCGATACTACATATGATTTTATTTTTATATCTTGTTTAAATGGTAAAGATACATTTATTATCAAAAAAGAAAATGAAATTTTAAATTATTTGAAGTTTTGTATATATTCTATTGGAAACTTTCAAAAACCCCTTTTTGAAATTAAATTCTATAAAAACTTCATTAATGCTGATGAAAAAATAGAAATCAACAGAATAGCTGATATGCTATTTTACAAAAACTATTCTTATTTTTTTCATTACTATGATAGAAAGAAAGTTGAATTTTATAGAAGCATTTTAAGATATAAAATTGCTAAAATTTACTTTGAAAAAAATAATTTCTCAAAGGCTTTAAGAATTTTAAGTGAATTGGAAAAAAACGAAGATTTTAGAATTAAGTTCATCTCAATAAATCTTAAAAATGAAATTTATAAAAAACTAAATTATAAAACTATAAATGTTCATATTTCAGTAAATTTAGATGATGGAATTTACATAAAAGGTTTAGATACATCAATAGTCTTTGAAAACTTGAAAATTTTTAAAAAACCTTTAATTTGTGAGCTTGATTTTCCCGAAATATATATTATTAAGGATAAAAAATTGATTTATTGGTTTTCTCCAATACTTTAAGTTTGTTTAAATTCCACGTTGTTTAAATTCCACTATGTTCAGATGAAACAAAGAAGTTCTTACAATAGAAATGAATATCATCAATATGTTTAAATTCCACTATGTTCAGATAAAACTCGCAAATCACGGAACCAAAAGGGTCAACATAGAAATCAAAATCTGTTTAAATTCCACTATGTTCAGATAAAACACATAGTGGAATGAGAATAAAAAGGGGGTGGAAAATAGTTTAAATTCCACTATGTTCAGATAAAACCAAAGAAGAAAAAAGCTCAGATATAAGCACTGAAATAATGTTTAAATTCCACTATGTTCAGATAAAACTCATCACGAACGGATTAACCCCCGGTATGTTTATACCGTTTAAATTCCACTATGTTCAGATAAAACGCTTTATTATTTGTCACGAGTTAGCACACTATTACCGTTTAAATTCCACTATGTTCAGATAAAACGTGGTAAAAATTCTCCTCGATACAATTGATGACACAAGTTTAAATTCCACTATGTTCAGATAAAACCCCCCCTTTTAAGCCCCTAAACCTATTTCAACAAGGCATTATGCCTTGTAAAGAAAGATATAAATCAAACCAAGTCCATACCTAACTAAATTTAAATTTTCCCTAACGAAAATGTATATAACAAAATGCTGTCCTAAAATTTTAAAGCATACCTCAAACAAATGTCAATTGCCGCAAACCTCCACCTTGTTATTAGTCAAATTAAAATGATAAATTATTAAGTAATTGATAATCAATAATTTAAATAAATTAACTAATTTTAATTTGTCAAATAAAATTCTTCAAAATTTTAAGTTTGTGACTCTCCCTTCTGATAAGCTTTTGAAATAAAAAATTTTATAAATTGCTGAAAATCAATAACTTAAAATATATTTGAAATCCTCATAAATTCTAAATTTTAATTTGTCTGATTAAAATTCAAGTTTCCAAAAGTGAAAAGTTTTAAAAAAGAGGGGGGTTTGTGACAAGGTTTAAATTATTGATTATCAATAAGTTATTTAATTTATGCCTTAATTTAACAGATTAAAAAGTCAATTTATAAGAATTCTAATTTAAAAATAAATTTAATAATTTAACAATTTAAAAAAATTTTAATTTGATTTTTTAAAACAAGAAAAAAGTGGAACTATTAGAAACCCCCTGCCGAATTAATAAAAATGATGTCTTATAAGTATTTTAGAATTTGTTTAATTAAGTTATTATTTAATTTGATAAATTATAATAAAAATTTTTCTTTCAATTTTATCATGAAAATAAAAGTCTCCGCCTTTATTTCTAGGTAGGGAAATTAAAGAATTATTCTATTTAATTAAACTTTAAAATTTTGGCATTATGGAACTTGAACTTAAAGAAAAGCTAAAAAGATTCATTGATATTTTAAGAGAGAACAACACAATTACTATTTCTACTGTTTCCAAAGATGGAAAACTTTGGAGTACGAAAGCATATTATGGCGAAGAAGATGGCTATATATATGTAATACTTGAAAATAAAGGAAAAGCCTTTAATAACATAAAGGAAAATCCAAATATATTTTTTGTAATTGAGAAAGGAGAACCAATTAAATTCATTCAAGGTGAAGGAGAAGTTGAAATAATTGGACATATTGATAATTTTGAAAAAGAGAGAACAATTGTTGTAAGAAAAAACTTCCCAATCGTTCCATTCTTAAAAGTAGTAAAAGATTGTTCAGTAATAAGAATTAAACCAAAAAAAGTTTATGTTAGTGATTTTTCAAAAGGATTTATTCCAAGATTTGAAATTGAATTTGATGAAAAAACATTCAATCTATTAAAACAAATGTTTCCAAAACCATCAAAACTAAAAGCATATATTCAAGCAACAAGACCTTGGGTAATTGGAATAACAATATCAGCAGTAATAATTGGAACATTACTTTCTCCAAAAATAGATATTCTTAAATTTATTTTAACATTAATTGGAGCAGTTTTAATTCATCTTGGTGTTAATGCTTGGAGTGATTACTTTGATTATAAAAAAGGTGCAGATAGATGGGATACACTTGGCTCATCAAGAACAATTGTTGATGGATTATTAAAACCAAAGGAAGTTTTAATGGTTGGGACATTCTTAATTTTAATTTCAACAATTATAGGAATTATCTTAGCATTAATGACAAGTTTTGATTTATTAAAAATTCTACTTATTGGGGCAGTTCTTGGATTATTCTATGCATTTGTCCCAATAGGATTTAAATATATAGCACTTGGAGATTTAGCTGTATTTTTAGCATGGTCATTCATATCACTTGGAAGTTATTATATTCAAACATTAGAATTTTCACCTGTTCCATTTTTAGCATTTATTCCAATATCTCTTCTCGTAGTTGGAATTCTACATGGAAATAATATGCGAGACATAGCTGATGATAAAAGAGCAGGTTATTTAACATTTGCAGGTATTCTTGGTATTAAAGCTTCTCAATTTTATTATTCTCTACTAATTATTTCATCTTATGTTAGTCTTGTTTTATTAGTTGCTTTTAAAATTTTACCAATTTGGACATTAATAGCACTATTAACAATTCCAAGTGCATTAAGAAATGTAGAATGGGCATTTAAACCAAACTATATTCAATTTGGAATGCTTGATTTTTATACTGCCCAACTTTCAAATAGTTTAAGTATATTTATTATTATCGGATTGTTAATGAACAGAATTTTATAATTTCTTTTGCCTATTGGGAGCGAAGTATTTTAAAGCTGCTTTGTCCAGTAAATAATGTTAAGTAAAAAGCCCCCCATAGCCAAAATATGGGTATTTATAAGCCGAAGGCTTAATTAGCCGAAAGCTTAATATAACCAATTAAAATCAAAGGAAAACCAATAAGTAGGATATTTTTTTATGGCTTTTTCAAGATTTTTTAGATAAAAATTTAACATTGCTTCAAGTGTAGGATTCTCATCATAATAAAAATCTTGAATTACACCTAAATAATAATTTTTTTGTTTTATAACATAAGCAAAAACAAGTGGAATTTTAAATTTTTCATTTAGCTTAAAGATACCTATTGGAATTTTTCTTTTTCTATTGAAAAACTCACAATACAAATAATTTCCGCCAACATATCTATCAGAAACAACACATAAAATTCCCTCATCATTTAAAAAATTAATAATTTCCCTAATCTGACTATTTAAAACCAATTTTGTCCCTTTACTCCCCCTTAAACTATTTAATGTATCAAGCCATCTTTTATCAATGTTTTCAACTATTGCCATATTTTTATATCCAAGACAACTAATAAAATTTAAAGCAATTTCCCAACTTCCAATATGTGCACTTAAAAGAATTAGTTTATTTTTAATTTTATAAGCTTTTTCTAAAATTTCAAAATTTTCAACTTTCAAACTTGATAAAATATCTTGACAATTTCTATATTTTGACTTCAAAAAATCTACAAAATTTAACATATAATTTTCAAATGTTTCATAAATCAGATGATTATTTGAATATCCAAGAACAATTTCTAAATTGTTCCTAACTGCCAATTTTCTTCTATTATCAATAAGAAACCAAATTTTAGCTGTTATTTTAAAAATTAAATATAAAACGAAATCTGGAATGAACTTTGAAAGAGATATTAAAATTCTTAAAGCATATAACTTCAAATCATCAAAAAATTTGAACATTACTTTACAACTACAAATTTTTTCTTAAATTTAAATTTTTCTTTTTCTCTTTCAACTTCAAGAAGTGCTATATATAATCCACTTCCTATATTATTTACATCCCATCTCAAAACATTAAATCCAACATTTATGGTTAATTTTGGACTTAAATAAACCAAATCTCCATTTATAGAATATATTTTAAATTGAGCATTTGCTTGTGAATTTGAATAAAATGTTAGATATAATGGGCCAGATTTATAAGGATTTGGATATATTAAGAAATCACTTATGTTAAGATTTTCATCTGAAAAATTAAGAATATAATCTCTTGAAGAGAAATTATTATAGGTATCAAATGCTCTCAGTGTAATTTTGTGCCAACCCTGATTATTTGAAAAATCTAAATCAAAGTCGGCACTACCAGTTGTTAAACTATTTGGCTCATAACTAAATCTATCAGTTAATTTTATAACCTCCCTATCATCTATATAAACTTCAACATCTCTATAACCAGGACTTAAATATATTCCATGTTCATCACTTGCCCAAAGAGTAAATTTAACTTTTGGCATGAATTTAGAACTATCAGAAACTTCTTTTGAATAATAAAGCAATTTTAATGAAGGTCCAATAGTATCAACTTCTATTAATTCAGACTTAAATCCAATCATTATTGAATCTTTAAATTTATTAGCATAATTATAAATACCTCTTACTTGAAGCTTCCTATTTGGGTCTAAATCTTTTGGAATATAAAGTTTTAATGAATCTGAACTTACAAAAGCTCTATATAAAATTTTATGAGGTTCAAGGATATTGAATGTTTGAGGTGGAGAACAGGTATTATCTGTAACAGAATATTCAATTGGAATTAAACTAACACTTGCAGTATAATTTCTATTTTCTAAAAATGAACCTTTATAAATTCCTCCAACAAAAGCACTGTCAGGAAATTGTAAATTGTTATCAATAGCTGGATAACCTATCATAACACTTGGGTCTCCAAATAAAACATAATACCAATTATTTTTTCCCATTCTTGATATATAACCCATAGGAAATTTTTTGTTAGTTTTTAATGTTTGAAAAATATCTTGTGCATAAGCAACATTACCTCCAACAAATGAAAGAGCAGTTGAAGATAAAACACCAATAGCACCATTAGGGTTAGTTATCATTGATTCTCCAAGTCCTTTTGGTCCAGCCAAATCACCATCAATCCTATCAAAAACATTAGTTTTACAACTTAAAATTAAAACATATGGAGGTTTATTATATGCATTAAGCTTATCAATATCAGATAATGAAAACAATTGCTCACTTGCTATTTGGGATGGATTCCCATGAGAAAATATATTTATTAAAATATAACCATTATTGAATTTATTTATAAAATCTTGATTAGCAAGCGGTTTTTTATCACCTTCAAGTGGATATTCATGCAAATAAACATGATTAACAACAACATTTTTAGGAATAAATAATTTTTGAATTACATTTGAAGGTATTAAATGCCAAGAACTTTCACAAGTTGAAGAACCATTAACAAAGTCATCAGCAACTAATAAAACTCTATTTTTCCAATCAGAGAAAAATTTATTTGTCTCGTAATCTATAACTTTCTTTAAGTAATTTAAAACTTCTGATTTGTCTCTTGCAGGAAATCTTCCATAATTAATATCAGCATATTTATCACCACTAAAATCAAAATAAAAATCATCAAACGAGCCTGCAAATGAAAAGTTTATATCAAAGCTCTCATCAAAGTCATAATAAACAGGAAATATATTTCCACCTTTTTTAAGAATATCCTTATAATCATATGTTCCATCACCAATAATCAAACCATATAACAAATTTGGTGAATTTCTATATAATGTCAATAAAAAATTTCTAATGGAAACGGGGTCTTTACTACCAAATCCAAATTGTTCAAAAATATCTTCAATAGCAACATATTTAACATTATGAAAGCTTAAAGAATCTATACAAAAATCAGTTCCACAAGCAATAGGAAAAAATCTGCTCCTATAACTAATATAATCACTTAAAACATTTTCCCAATCTCTTGGTCCAATAATTATATATTCAACGTTTGAAAGCTCGTATAAATTTTTAGTGATATTCATAATCTCAATTGAAATTGGTGTTTTGAATTCATTTGCTATAAAATATATACTATTTGGATAAACATCATCTGAAAAATTTCCTAAAATTATTGGTTCATATGGATTAGTTATATTTAAAACCATTAATGCATTATTTGTTAATTTTGCAGAAGCATTCGTTTGAAAATAAACTGAACCATCACTTATTGTTTTTGTCCATCTAACCTCAAAATAATCTAAATAAACTTTCGGATTTGAGCAAGAACCACTTATAATATTCAAAGTTAAATTATTATTTGCTTGTAAATAAGAAACATTATAAGATTTTGTTCTTCTGATAATTGAATTAGCTTGAAAATTATTATCAATTACTTGCCCATTCAAAATAACTTGTAAAACAGCATCACCACACTCATTAGGAGAAAGTGGTTCTGCACCTACTAGGGAAATTTCAATATAACCATTATTTGATACAATTCCATCAAGTGAGAAATCATAACTGAAATTATTGTTGTAATTTATTTCCTCACCAAGCCATATTCTTCCTTTTTTACCTGTATTTACAATATCACTATCGTGCCTAAGAATACCTGTTGAATAAATAATCTGATTATAAGATGAATTTTTCTCAATCATAAATTTAGGTTGGAAATTTGAGCCAATTGCTAAGATGTAATAATTATAATTATCATAAGGATTTCTATAAAATTTAATAGCGTTATTTATATTTCTAAATCCTTCTACACCTTCCCCAAAAAATAAAATGTAATCATTATTATTTAGAATTCCATCACCATTTTCATCATAAACATATATCGGAACTTGTTTAATTGAACTATCAGCATAAATAATTGGACTTCTTAATGTATCTATTTTAGCAAATAATGATAATTGATTTATTACTAATAAATTTTGAGGAATACCTAAATTTAATAAGTCATTAGCACCAACTTTATAAACTCCTCTATCTTTAATTTTGATTTTTAGCCAAATTTGAGCATTTGAAAAGAAATTGATAGGATTTGAAAAAACCTTGTTTTTTATCCAACTTTTAGGAAATGGGAAATTTATAAATTCTCTATGGTTTGGATTGTAATTTTGATTTGTTTGAATATCATTATAAAAAAAATTTATTTTAAATTTTATTTTGTTTCTAACATAAAGCTCATTATTGACTTTGTAATATGGATTTATTTTCAACTCAATATAATCAACATCAATAGATTTCTTTTTTTGAATTTCAAAAACTTTTTCATTAGCAACATTAAGAATATCGTTTGAATTTAATTTTGAAAATTCCAAAACTTCATAATTTATCTCAAAATAACCATCAGAAGGAATTGCAATTTTATAGATGTAAAGTGAAGGATTATAAGCTTTCGGAATTTCAAATAAGAATTCAAAAGTTTTACCATCATTTTTTAAAATTTCGTAAAATGTTAATAAAATTATCATAAATATCTAAAACTTTTCCGCCTCTTCCTCTAACATTATTGGAATACCTTCTTTTATAGGATATTTCAATCTACATTTATGACATATAAGTTTATTTTCATCTTTATTATATTCTAAATCACCTTTACAAACAGGGCAAGCTAAAATTTCAAGAAGTTCATCACTAATTTTGTTTTCCATAGTTTTAAAATTTTAAAGTTGAGTGTTCAAATTGGTCTGTTTTGTCTAGTAATTCTGGAACTATTTATTTTATTATATTTCTCCCACCCACCCTATAATTAAGCCTTCGGCTTATAAATGCCCATTTTTAGGCTTTGGGGGGCAAAGCCCCCCATTAGACCCCCCATTAAATCTATAACTTCTTTAAAATTTTTATAAACTATTGATAATCAAGGACTTATCATTATTTATTGGACAAAGCAAAATTGGTCTGTTATAAAATTTACATTATGCTTAAAATTCCCGAACATGGATATTGCTTTGTATGTGGAAATTCAAGCAAAAGAGGGCTAAATGCAACATTGTTTTTAATGGATGATAAAAGTGTTTGTTGTGAGTATGAATTTGATATAAACTTTCAAGGACCTCCTGGTTTTGTTCATGGGGCAGCAAGTTTTAGTTTGCTTGATGAGGTTATGGGAATATGTGCGTGGGCAAATGGTTATAATGTTTTGTTAAGACATATGGATATTGAGTATTTTAAAATGGTTCCTTTATATAAAAGAATTAAAGCAGTTGGTAGAATTGAAAAAGTTGAAGAAAACAAAAAAATTTTTGTAATAGGTGAAATAATTTATGAGAATGAAGTTTATATTAGAGCAAGGGGACTTTATATTTTAGTTGAAAACGAACTACTTGGGAATGTTAAAAAGGTTTTCATAGATACGTAAAAGAACATTTTGGTAATTTTCAGTTCCTTCTTCAACATTATCCATAATTTTTTCAAGTTCTCTTGTAAATTCTTCTTTTATAAAAAATTCCTTTTCTTCAAGCGAATTTAAGAAATTATAAACTAAAATGCCAAGTTTCGTTGGAATTAAAAATCCATTTTTCTCATAAACATAGTTTCTTTCAAGAAGTTTCTCAATGATTGTTGAATAAGTTGACGGCCTACCAATACCTCTTTCTTTCATCATAGCCACGATAGTTGAGTAAGTATGAGGATATTTTGATGGAATAAGTTTAAAAACTTTTTGATTTTCACTAATTTCATATATTCCATCAGGTAAATGATAAGTTTTTATTGGAATTATTAGATTAAAACCATTTTCAATAATTTCACTATTTAACTCTAATTCCTTCTCATAACCTATTGCTTTAATTCTATACTTAGTGATTTTAACTTTTACACTTTTCATTTGACTTGCTATAAATCTCTTGAAAATTAAATCATATAATTTAACATGTTCAAAGCTTAAATTTGTAATCTCACCTATGGATATTAGTGATTTTAAATCATCTACACTTAAATTTCTTGTAGGTCTTATACATTCATGAGCACCACCCTCTCCCCATACTCTTGCTGAAAATAAATTTTGGTCTTTATAGTTTTCAATTATGAATTCTTTTGCTAAATTTATTCCTACATCTGAAACCCTTATTGAATCAGTTCTATGATAGGTTATTAAACCAAATTCAAATAAATCTTGTGCTAATGACATTGTTTTTTGAGGTGAAAATTTAAATTTTTCTCCCGCTTCTTTTAATAAAGTATCTGTTCTAAAAGGTGGTAAAGGATTTATTTCTTTTATTTCTTCACTAATTTTTTCAATTTTAACATTTTCTAATAGTTTAAAAAATTCTTCTGCTAATTTTTTGCTTTCAAATTCAAAGTCAATTTTTAAATTGTTTAAATAAATACTAACAATTGGAATTTTCTTTTTGCTCTCATTAAATCTTTCAATAATCCAACCTAAAACAGGTGTTTGAACTCTACCCGCAGATAATTTATTATTTTTAAATTTCTTTTGGACTAATTGTGAAAGTTCAAATCCTACCCATCTATCTGCAATCCTACGAACAATTTGTGCTTTTGTTAAGTTCTCATTTATACCTCTTGGTTCATTTAATGCTTTCATAATTGCTCTTTTTGTAATTTCATGAAATTCCATTCTATTTATATTTTTATTTGAAAAATTAAGCAAATTATATAAATCCCAAGCAATTTTTTCACCTTCCGTGTCAGGGTCAGTAGCTATAAAGATATTATCATATTCTAAGCTTACAAGTCTTAAGCTTTTTATTAAATTTTCTTTCCCCTCAATAGGTTCATATATTGGAATAAATTGAGAATTTTTAATAACACCATGAATTCCTTCATCCTTTACTAAATCCAAAATATGACCAAAGCTTGCTGTAATTGAAATATAATATTCACCAATTGGAATTTCATAAATTTCACAATTTAAAACTTTTCTTCTAACTGGCTTTCCAAAAAAGTTTGCAATCGTTCTTGCCTTATTAGGACTTTCAACAATTATAAAAATTGGTTTTAAAACATCTTTAATCTCACCAAATCCCTTCTTCTCAATAATATCTTTAATAATTTTTCTATCCTTGTCAATTTCCTCAAAAACTTTATTATAATCTACTTCTTCCTCATTTAAGAAATTAATATCATTAACGAACCATCTTGCCTTTCTAAAAAGATTATTTAATGCTTTTTGGTCATCTACTAAAATTAATGATAAACCTTTACTTATTCCACCTGCATATAATCTTGAAGTTCTTCCACTTGCTTGTAAATATCCAACAATATCAGCAACAATAAGATTATTTCCATCAAATGAAATTTCATCACTTTCTTTTATAATTCTTTGAACTTCTTCACTTAATAAGAATTCAAGTATTTCCTTTTTTAAGTTTTCATCTTCATTTTTCGTTTTCTTCAATTTTTTAAGCCATTTATCAATTCTTTTATCTTCAACTTTGGTTCTAATGCTTGCTAATGCCCAAATTAAATGATTTTGATTTTCTGTTATATCAAGTTTAACAATAATTTTAGGAACTCCATAAAATATCGCATATCTTATAGCAGATGGAATATCTATTCCTCTTGCAAGTGGATTTCTATATGAACTAATTCCAACGAGAACTTCAATTTTTCCATTTTCAAATTGTTTTAATAATTTTTCATCTAAGTTTTCATAGCTTTCCGCTTTAATCCCATTTCTTTTTAAAAGTTCAACAATTCTATTAACCTCCTCTTTACCTTTATCAGAACTTACAAAAATTAATCCACCTTTTTTAAATGTTTTTACATAATTAATTAGTTCATTATCTGAATGTTTATTTGTCCATACATCTACAACATTTCTTAAATAAAATGTAGGTTTTCCAATTTCAAAATCTAATAATTCTCTAAATAATTTAACTCTTTGACTTTTTGGACTTGCTGTTGCTGATGAAACAACGAGAACACTATCTATTGATTTTTTCTTATCTTGAATTAATTGATTTATCTCTTCAATTTTCTTAAAATCTTCATCAGTTTTATTTTTCTTTGATTTTAATTTAATAAGTTCAAATGTTTTATTTATTGTTTCTTCATCAAAGCCCATCAAGTAAAGAATTTTATCTATATTTTTGGCAGTTTTTAAAAATGCATCAACATCATCTACAAAGAAGAATTTTATATCTTTTGGAATGATATTAAAATTTTTATATAAAAACATAGAAGTTGTGATAAGGATTTTGAAATTACCATTTTTTATTTTTTCTTTAATTTCTTCATCACTTTCAATTACTGCTAAGGTTTCTTTTTTATAGCCCCAATTTTTAATTTTTTGTGATACTTGTCTTACAAGTAATTTTGTTGGAAGGATAATATAACTTTTTTCTTTTATGAATGTTGATATTGAAAGTCCAAATGTAGTTTTTCCAATGCCTGTTGGAGCAATAATTGTAAATGAACGATTTAAAAAAATTCTTCTTGCCCACATTTCTTGAAGACTCCAAGGATTAAAGCCAATTAAATTTTTAAAATGTTCCTTCCATTCTCTTAAATTTTCAAACAAATTTTCATATTTTATTTCTTCTATATTTTTAAACTTTGCTAAAATCATAATGCTTTTAAGAAGATATTATAAGTTTCTTCATCATATAGACAAACTCTTATTTTTTCTATAGTTGTTTTCCCATCAAATTCATTTATGAAGTCCTTTATTGCTTTTAAAATAATTGAACTTGCTCTTTCTTTTGGAAAACCAAATATCCCTGTGCTTATTGCAGGAATACTAATACTTTTTAGTTTTTTTTCATGAGCTAATAATAATGAACTTCTTACAGCACTATATAAAATTTCATCTTCATTATATTTTCCACCTTTCCAAATAGGTCCGACCGCGTGAATAACGAACTTTGCTTTTAAATTTCCACCACTTGTTATCACCGCTTTACCAGGAGGACAATAACCTATTTTATTTGATTCTTCCTGAATAATTTGACCACCTTTTTTTACAATAGCAAGTGCTAGTCCTCCTCCATGAATTAGATTTTCATTAGCAGCATTTACAATAGCATCAACTTCTTCTTCTGTAATATCACCTTTTACAATTTCAAGTTTAATCATTTTGAAAAGTTTAAAGGAAATTAGCAAAAGGCTTATTTTCAGGGTGGGTAAACCGAAAAATGGGCATTTTAAAGCCGAAGGCTTGAATACAGGGTGGGTGGGAAAAATAAGGTAAATTAATTGAACTTTAAAATTTCATATTTATGGAATGGATACAAGCTTTAACAATTATAGCAAGTCTTTTTGTATTTATTGGCATTGTTGCTAATTTATTGAATAAACGCATAGATGACATTAACAGAAGACTTGATAAATTAGAAGAGGATATTAGAGAAATAAGACAAATTCTTTATAAAATTTTTGAAACTCCTAAAAAGGAAGGTAATTAATTGCTTGAAATAGTGGGAAGATTAGCTTCCAATAGCAAAAGATAAGGAATTTTAAAGGCGAAGCCTTAAATATGGGTTGGGTGGGCAAAATATAGAAAAATATATATTTTCAGAATTATTTAGACACAGCAAAGCAAAGTTGCTTTGTCCAATAAATAATGATAAGTTATTGATAATCAAGCTTTGCTCCCCATAGCCGAAAAAAGGGTATTTAAAAGCAATAATTGAATGCTTTGTCTAATAAATAGTGCTAAGTGATTGACTATCAATGACTTATAAAGGTTCATTAAAATTATTGATTTATCGGGGGTTTTAAGGGGGGCAAAGCCCCCCGAAGCCGAAATATGGGTATTTTAAAGCCAAAGGCTTAAATTTAGGGTGGGTGGGGAAAATATAGAAAAATAAATAATTTTAGAATTTTTAGACACAGCAAATTTAATCTGCTTTGTCCAGTAAATAATGTTAAGTGTTTGATAGTCAATAACTTATGAAAAATTCATTAAAATTCTTGAAATAATGGGGGGAATTTAAGGGGGGCGAAGCCCCCCAAAGCATAAGAATGGGTATTTTAAAGCCGAAGGCTTATTATCAAATACAGCAAATTTAATCTGAACTTTACTTTAAAATTTTCAATATGGAGATTATAACAAAAGAAGAAAATTACATTGAGATAAATGTTGGACCACAACATCCCGCAACACATGGCGTTTTAAGAGTTATTTTAACACTTGATGGTGAAAGAATTGTAAAAGCGAAATGTAAAATTGGTTATTTACATAGAGGAACTGAAAAACTTGGTGAAGAAAAAAATTATTATCAAATGTTAATTTACACTGATAGATTAGACTATTTAGCACCACTATCAAATAATTTTGCCTATGTTAGAGCGGTTGAAAAACTATTAGGAATTGAAGATAAAATTCCAAAAAGAGCAGAATATTTGAGAGTTATATTAGCTGAATTATCAAGGATAGCAAGTCATCTTGTTGGTGTTGGAACACATGTTATGGATATAGGTGCTTGGACATTTTTCTTACATGCATTTAGGGAAAGAGAAAAAATATATGACTTATTAGAAGAAATTTCAGGTCAAAGAATGAATAATACATTTTTTAGATTTGGTGGAGTTGCTGCTGATTGTCCTCCTCATTGGCTTGAAAAGGTTTATAAATGGGCTGATGAATTTGAAAAGAAAATTTGGCCAGAACTTATGGACTTAGTAGCAGAAAATCCCATATTTAAAGAAAGAACAGTTGGAATTGGTGTAATTCCGAAGGATTTAGCTATAAATTTATCTTTAACAGGGCCATTATTAAGAGGAAGTGGTATTAAAAAAGATTTAAGAAAAGATGAACCATATTCTGTTTATCCTGAATTTGACTTTGAGGTTCCAATAGGAAAAAATGGAGACACTTATGATAGATTTATCGTTAGAATGGAAGAAATGAAGCAAAGCGCAAGAATAATTAAACAAGCAGTAGAAAAAATTCCCGATGGTGATGTTTTAATTGATGATTATAAAATCGTTCCACCACCTAAAAAAATTGTATATTCTCAAATAGAGTATTTAATTCATCATTTTAAAATTATGAGTGAAGGATTTTTAGTTCCAGAAGGTGAAGTATATGCTGCTGTTGAAGGACCAAAAGGTGAAATAGGATTTTATATTGTTTCAGATGGTTCATCAAAACCTTATAGATTTAGAGTTAGACCTCCAAGCTTTATAAACTTACAGGCACTTGAAGAAATTGCACCTGGTCATTTAATAGCAGATTTTATTGCATTAATAGGAACAATTGATATTGTTCTTGGAGAAGTTGATAGATGACAATAATCCTTATATCACTAAGTTTTGAAAATTTTTTATCAAAATTAAATGAAAATCCACAATTAAAATTCTTTAATAGTTATATAAATTCTTTAAATTTTTCAAAGTGGAATGTTATTAGCAATTCAAAATTAATGATTGAATATAATGCCATGTTTGAAAATGGATTTTTTAGTTTTGGATACGAAATAGCACCTTATATAGGATATGAAATCTCTTTAAGTAAAAGTGAAACTGATAAAAAAATTTATGAAATTACTAAACAAAAAAATGAATTTATTTTTCAAGCAATATCAACTTATATAAAAGCACTTGTTATTAAGAATGAGATTGAAAATAAGGAAAAAATAATTTCAAATTATAAAAAAATAAATGAAATTCTTGAAAATGAACATAAATTTAAAAGTGAGCACTCAATAGGTGATATTATGCTAAATAAAACTGAAATTTCACTTTTAGAAAATGAAATAAAAATTTTAAAAAATAATTATGAAAACTTATTAAAAACATTAAGGACATATGTTGAAATTGATAGTGTTGAAGAAATAAATGAAATTCCTAAAATTGAAAAAATAAATCCCCAAACAACAATAGATTTTAAAATTATAAAAAAAGATAAAGAAATTTACAATAACAACTTAATTTTAAGCTATTTCCAATTCCTTCCTTCAATAAAACCATCAATTTTAAGAAGAAATGATGGAACTTACGCTTTTATGATTGGTTTTACATTCCCAATTTTTCCCTTTAATTCAATAAGACAGAATAGAATTTTATATAGTAGCTTTAATGAAAAATTTTTAAGCTATTATGAAAATCTTATAAATGCAAGGATTTTTCAAATTATAACTGATTACGAAAATGCTAAAAATGAATATGAAAATTATCAAAATTTAAAAAAAGCTTATGAAGAAATTTTAAAAACCATGAAAAATGATTATAAATTTTCAAATTTTGATTTAATTGAATATTACAAATTGGAAAATAAATTATTTGAAATTAACATTAATTTAAAGAAAGCCAAATATGAATTAATTTTAAAGTATTGGGAATTAAGGAGTTTTATAATATCTTATTAATATCTCCTTTGCTCTTCTTACCCAAGTTTTTAATGTATTTTCGTTTATTCCCAAAATTTGGGATATTTCCTTATATTGATAGTTATAAATGTACTTCAAGATAATAACTTCTCTATAATTAGGTGGCAAAATTTTTAAGAATTCTTCAATATCAAATTTTTCTCTTGCTTCTATTGATTCAGAAAATTCTTCAATATCGTAAATTTTCTTTCGTTTTCTGAAAATATCAATAATTAAATTATGACAAACTTTAAAAAGCCAATTTTTAACTTTATTTTCATCTAATTTGTTTAAATTTTTATAAAGTTTATAAAACACTTCTTGAACTACATCCATTGCATCATCGTAATTTTCTAAAATTCTATATGCATAACTAAAAATTTCATCTTTATATAAATTATAAATTTTATTGAATTTTTCATCCATTATATTTTAAAAATTAATCTCAAAACACTTCCAATTCCAATAGCCGTTATTGTAAATATAAAAGAATAAAAAATGATTGCCATCAATATATCAAGATATGGAACATAAACTGAAATAGATTCTAACAAAAACAAAGCAATTATTATAGAAATGCCAATAATCATGTTTTTAAAGTCATTAACATAATCTCTTGAAATTATTCTACCAATAAGAGTTAATCCAAATGTATATGAAATCAATAATAAAGCAATACAAGCAATTAAATAAATTGGAATTAGTAAAATTCCTAAAATACTAATAATCAAAAATATCATTATTGGAAAAAATAAAAGCACAAAAATAACTCCTACAATTATTGTTCTAATTGGATTTTCATATAGTTTATCAAATAACCTTGGAATTAATGCTCTTGAAATAAGGAAAGTGATAATTGGAAGAATAATGATTAATAAAATAAAAATAAGTTCTTTAATTTTAAATGGGACTTTTTTCTCTTTTTTATATTCTTTTTCATTTTCTTTTAAAAGATAAGGTAATGCTCTTGGTGAAATAATCCTCTTTTCACCTGTTATCTTACCCTTGTTTTCAAAATTTAAGGCAATTACAGAAAGGTCTCCATTTAAATATCCTTCATTTTTTACATACTTTCCAATAAGTGAAACATCACCTACTATATTACCATTTATTATAATTTTATTACATATTCCCGAAACATCACCTTTTACATTTCCTTTTATAATTAAACTATCTCCAAAAACATCAACTGAACCTAAAACATTAGCACTATCAGTAATTATTAAAGAACCTTCGGAAACTGAAACATCACCTTTGACCTTTCCAACAATTACAACATCTTCTTTCTCAAAACTTAAATCACCTATCGTATCTTTTATTTCAATAAAGTGGATTATCCATAGCATGTTTTAACCTCCTTTTTGAAATTTTAAGTTTCTTACAAGGAGAAATTCAGAAATTATTGAAAAAATTAAAATTGATAGAAAACAAATAATAATTTGAAAATTACTTATTTTGGGTAATTTCAAATTACTAATAAATGCATAAATTTTTAAAATCAAAAACACAACATTTAACTTTTGAATAATTAAAAAAGCAATCATTAAACTCATAACGAACATTATTGAAATGAAAAACAAAATTAACATTTGCTTTCTTATTTTATCCATTTGAATTCTTTTAATTAAAAGAGCGTCTATTTCTTTTGGTGCTTTTAAAACTTTTATGCTTTTTATTGACCTCTCAAAACTAATAACAATATCATAAAATTTTTTACAACTTTCACACTCATTTATGTGCTTTAAGATAAATTCCCTTTCCTCTTCACTTATTTCTTCCATATTTAAAATTAAATGTTCCACATGCATAGGATATAATTAACGAAAAAAACTATAAAAAAGTTTCAAGTTGATTTTGAAATAATTAAAACAAATTCTCCCTTCTTTTTTATTTTTTCTTTGACATCTAATAAATTTCCATAAATGTACTCTTCAAAAGCTTTTGTCATTTCTCTTGCTATAAAAACTTTTCTATTTCCAAAAATTTCATAAATTTCATTTAATATCTCTTCTATTTTATGAACTGAAATATATATCACTATTGAGCCTTCAAAGTCTCTATATTTTTCAAGTTCTTTAATTCTTTTATTTTTCTTTTTTGGTAAAAATCCTAAAAATAGAAATTTATCTGTTTCAAGACCACTAACACTTAAAGCACTTATTAAAGCAGATGGACCTGGAATTGGAATAACATCTATATTATTTTCTCTACAAAGTTTTACTAATTTATAACCTGGATCTGATATTAAAGGTGTCCCTGCATCTGAAATTAATGCGATATTTTTACCTTCCTTTAATAAATTAATAACTTCTTTTGCCCTTTTTTCTTCATTTCCTTCAAAATAAGATAATAATTTTTTATTTTTTATATTGTAATAATTTAGCAAAATTTTTGCCCTCCTTGTATCTTCACAAAGAATAATATCAACACTTTTTAAAATATCTATCGCTCTTAATGTAATATCTTTTAAATTACCAATTGGTGTTGCTACAACAAATAGTTTCCCTATCATCTTGGAACAATAAATGTCTTATATGAATTATTCTTCTTTAAAACATAAATTCCCTTTTTTAACTGTGAAATTTTTCTTTTTCCTATGAATTTACCTGTAATATCATAAATTTCGTAAATCTCCTCATTTGAAACTAATAGTTCATTTTTAGAAGTCGTCTGACAAATATAACTAATTGAAACATTAATATCCTTTATGTTTAAACTAATATCAGAGAAAGGAATTGAAAATGATTGAAGAGAAATTGGAAAATTCTCAATTGTAATATCTAAATAACTATCATTTAAATAAAATAGTTGGCTTTGAAAAATTGGACAAGATAAATTCTTATAGAAAATGTAATCATTTGTGCTATTAAAAATAACATAGTTTTTGGCAAATTTTAAATTATTTGTCCATATATTAGCAGTTTTAAGAATTGGAAAAAATTCATCCAAAACATAATAAAATACATTATTGTTATAAATGCCAAAAATCTCAATTGAATTATCATAATTTAAAAACTTTGGAATTAAGTTTGATAAACTTTTAATTGATAAAATTTTCCAATTTTTTAAAATTAATAAAAATTTATCAGAAAGAATTATTAAACTATCATTTCTTTTTAGAAATCCATAAATTGGAAAATGAGAATTTGTAAAAATTTTTTTTCCTTCAATTAGGTTAAAAAGTGTATCAAACTTAAAAACAAAAGAAATTCTCTTTGAATCATAATAATCTCCAAAAACATAAATGTAATCGCCTTCTAAATAAAAATTTTTTAAACTTGTAGAGTAAAAGAATAAATATGCTAATTTCATAAACTTTGGCACTCCACTTGTATCAATAATAAACAAAAATGGTCTTGTTGAGCCTGTTGGATTTGCATTTCCAATAATGTAAATTTTATCATTTTCAATTGTAATAGAACTCGGTTCTTCGTAATTAACTATTGAATAAAATTTTGATTTTATAATGTTTCCATTTGTATCTACACTTATAAAAAGGATATTATTTCCTTCATTTTGAGTAGTAATTGTTCCAATTATATAAATTTTTCCATCTTTATAAACAGCATCAGTAAATTGAATATAACTATTAGAATAAATTGATTTTGAAAAGATAATATTGCCACTTTTTGAAAGTTTGATTAAAGCAATTTCTCCAATTGAGTTTTCATTTAGTCTATTGCCAATGAGAATTATAGAATTTTCACTGATTTCTAAAACTTTTGATAAGCTGATATTACTTTCATTTATTTTTATAAAGAATCCAAGTAAAATTTCAAGCATTTTATAATTTCCTCCTCTTTGTAAGCTGTAATAACTTTTCTTGAAATTTCAGATAAAACCTCTTTATTTAATTTTTCAATAATTTCCTTTGCTCTATTTAAGTATGAAATAGGAATTGAAAAAATTCTTATACCAAATGAAATTAGTGCAATTAAACCAATGTCATTACTTGCCATATCTCCACAAACACTAAAAGGCTTTGGTTTTGACTTTGAAAACGAATAATAAATTAATCTAAATATGCTTGGATGAAATTGTTGAAAACTAATATCATTCCTATTTATAGCAAGTGTATATTGAGTTAAATCATTTGTTCCAAGACTAAAGAAATTGACTAATTTTTTAAATCTATCAGTAATTAATGCTGATGAAGGAGTTTCAATCATTATACCAACTTCAATATCTTCTAAAAGTTTTTTTATTTCCATAACTTCCTCAACTGATGAAACCATAGGTATTAAAACTTTTATATTTTTTAATTTATTTGCTAATTTTATTGCACTAATTTGTTTGTTTAAAAGTTCTCTATTGTAATAAAGTAAATATCTTATACCTCTTATATTCGGATTTTCTGCTGAAATTGGAACCTTATCACCTCCCAAATCAAATAATCTAATTGTTAAAACTTTTGGATAAACTTTATAACTCATTTCTTCATAAATATCTTTCTGTTCATTTTTGCTTATTATACCATTTAAATAAAGATACTCCGTTCTAAATAATCCAATATCAAAATTTTTAATTTTTTCAACTTCTTCAGGGAAATCTATATTAATTTGAATTTTTATTGGAATTCCATCTTTTGTTTTAAAGTAATCACTTTCAAATAAAATATATGTTGGTTTTTCAAAAATCTCAATTTTCTCATTTGTAAATTCAACTTCATCATTATTAATGATAGCATATTTATAATTTTTTGCTATATTAACAACATTTTCAATACCAATAATTGTTGGAATGCCTTTATCTTTTAAAATAAGAATAGGATGAGAAGTTAGGGCATTCGTTTCAAGAACAACGCCCTTTATATTGCTCTTAATTGCTTTCAAACTTTGTCTAATTGTCAAATTTTTTGCAACTAATATCGTCCCTTCTTTAAAGTCTTCTTTATCTAACTTTCCTGCTATGAAATCCAAAAGTTCATTTTTAAAAAATTTTAGTTCTGTTGAAATATGTTTATAATGTTCATCTTCTAAATTGAATTTATTTGAGATTTCATCAATTGCCAAGCCAATTGATTTTAATAAATTTTCATTTTTATTTTTTACCATTTGAAGAAAACTTTTACTTCTTAATATACTTACATAAAAATTGACATACTCCTTATATCTTTCATCCATACCATTAATTTCTTCAAGCAAATAATTTATATAACTTTCAAAAAGATTCTCAATATCTTTAATTTCAAAATCATTTGTGAAATCTTCTGCTTTATCTAATATGAAAATCTCTCCAAAAACCCTTGAACTTACAACAACAATTCCTTTAAGTTTCATATAAAATAAAATTTTAAAGGATATAAAAGAAATTTTTGTGCCTTGTCTAGTAATTCTGAAAATATGATTATTTCTTATTTTTCCCACCCACCCAAAAATAAGCCTTCGGCTTTAAATACCCATATTTCGGCATTGGGGGGCTATGCCCCCCTTAAAAACCCCCATTAAATCAATAGTTTCAGAGAATTTTTGATAAGTTATTGATAATCAATTATTTAACATTATTTACTGGACAAAGCAAAATTTTTGTGCTGTGTCTAAAAATTCTGGAATTATTTATTTTTCAAAAGCCTTCGGCTTATAAATACCCATTTTTAGGCTTTGGGGGGCTTTGCCCCCCATTAAATCTTTATAAACTATTGATAATCAAGGACTTATCATTATTTATTGGACAAAGCAAAATTTTTGTGTTTTGTCTAGTAATTCTAAAAATATAATTATTTCTATATTTTTCCCACCCGCCCTATAATTGAGCTTTCGGCTCTACTTACCCATATAAATGATTTTCTTAAAATTTCATAAGTTATTGATTATCAATTATTTAACACCATTTACTAGACAAAGCAAAATTTTTGTGCATATTGTGCCTTTTTTTGCCTTGGGAACTTTGCCCCCTTTAAATCAATAAATTTATTAAAAAATTATTTTATTGGACAAAGCATAAAAAAATTGATTCATCATTCTAAAATACAACTTTTTGTAAAATTTCCTCTCTTTCTGTTTTTATGCTAATTATAAACAAGCCTCTTTTTAGTTTTATCTTAATTTCTTTTTGATAATTAAAGGTTTTATTCAAAATTAAACTACCATTTATTGAATATACTTTAACTTGAATATCGGACTTATATGGAATACTTAAAATTACAAAATTATCCTTATAGCTAATTTTTATTTTGGAAAAATCAGCTTTTAAAGGTTCGTCAGATTTTGTTATATTACAAGCATTAGCTGATAAAATTTCAATCTTGTCAATTACCCATCCACTATCTCTTGCAGAAGCATCAGAATAGAATTTAAGTCTTAAATAAACATTATTATCCTTAAATCTTGTAATATCAAAGGTATCACTTCTGAAATTGTTATTTATACCCCAAAACCTTCTAATAGGAATGAAAAGTTTGTTATCATTTGAGAAATCCAAACTTGCAAAATCATATACATTATCCAAAGTATTATAATCACCTTCTATTCTCCATTTATGAGTTATAATAGCTTCAACATAATCATAAGAACTTAAATTTAAAGGAGTTAATAATCTAACATCTGTGTTTAGATTATTGTTATATAGAGTTCCATTCGGATTAGTTCTTAAATATCCATTTGAAAAAACCCAAGTTCCACCGTTTACTTGCCAATTGGAATTGTTATTAAAATCATCTACAAAAACCTGATTTCTCTGTCCAGCTATAAATTTTTCAACAACTTGATTGAATCCCAAGTTATTATAAAAAACAATATGAACCTTATAATTTTTACAATTATTTAATGAAAGAAATTTGAATTGGATATTGAAAAATCCATAACCAAGAGAATTTAAATTCCCAATATAAACGATAGTATCAATAGGAATTGCATTAACATTATCTAAAATTTTTAATTTAGCGTATAAATTATTTATTGGACTATTGAATCCCAGGTTCATCCCACTTATTGAAATTGTTATCGTATCACCATTAAAATTGTATGAAAAATTATTTAGTTCAATAAAAGGACCAGCGGACTTAACAAGGTATAAAAAGGGAAATATATTTTCCCCTACTTGTTCAAGAATTATATTCGTATCTGGTTGATAAAAATTCTCACCTATTTCAAATGTCCAACCAAGAGCTTTGTTATGTTCATTTGTAGCACCATATATCCAGTCATCAGTTGTTCCATCTGTCACATATAAAAAATAAGCTTGAAAGGACCTATAAGCATTATGCCTAAACATTTTCCAAGCAAGTGTCCTATAAGCGCTATCATCAGATGTGGGAGTTGAAGTATAACCCCATGGCCACAAGTTCAAGTTTGAATATGTATGAATATCAACACCTATGGTTGGCTTTATTTGATTAAAGAAATTTCTATATGCTTGACTTTCAGGTTCAGAAAATGGAGAAGGACCTCTATATGTTTCATCAGATGGATTTGGACTAGAACCATTACAGCAACCCCACATATAACCAAAATTCCTATTTAAATCAACACCATCATAAGTTGTTTCAAATGTCCCATTATTATTATTGTCTCTCTTATTCTTCCTCCACATACCACTTGAATAAGTTTCATTAAAAACATAACCATCAGGATTTGTTACAGGGATTATATAAATATCTCTATTGTCAAGAAGGTACTTAATTTCTAAGTTTTTATTATAATTTTTTAGTAAATAGTTAGCAAATCCCAAAAGAGCTGAAACACCACCTGGTTCTCTTGCATGAATAGCACTATTAAACCAAACAACAGGTTTTTGATTATTATTTGAAGATATCTTAATACCTTTTATTTGTCTATTTTCCCAGGTTAAACTCACTATAAATGGTTGTGAAACCAAGCTTGGATAATTATTATAAAAATTCTGTATTTCATTCATAGCTTCATTATAAGTATAATATGGACCAAAGTTTATAAGTGTTTTGATATCTGAACTTCTTAATCTAATTTCACTTGGATATAGATTTTTAATTTTATTATATTCAATTTCATTTACAACAACATCAATGAACTTTTTTCTTAGATCAATAGCAGAAATATCATTTATACCAAGGGAGATGATTTTATCTATATCCGTTCTATCATTTATATATAGCCTGACAAGAAGTTTTTCTTCAAAAAGGGAAATTAAAAGGATAATCATTTTGAAATTTTAAGGGATAAATCACTTATTTTGCCCGCCCACCCTGAAAATAAGGCTTCGCCTTATAAATGCCCATTTTTCGGCAGAGGGGGGCTTTGCCCCCCTTAAAACCCCGCGATAAATCAATAATTTTAATGAACCTTTATAAGTCATTGATAGTCAATCACTTAGCACTATTTATTAGACAAAGCATTATGTTTTTGCTGTATTTATGCCTTGGGGAGCGAAAGCCCCCCATTAAACCCTCCTTGGAATCAATTATAATTACTCCTATACTGTGTTTAGTAATATTCCCACCACGAAATAAGCTTTTCCGCTTATAAAAACCCCCATTAAATCAAGAACTTAACATGATTTCCTAAAAAAACCATTATGTCTTTGCTTTGTCCAATAATTCTAAAATTATTTATTTTTCTTATTTTCCC